>CAZEKS010000043.1:0-10858 GCA_964512795.1 uncultured Syntrophaceae bacterium | reverse complement strand
CCCTTGGAACAGAGCCCCTGGAGGTTTTGAAAGCCAGAGACCTGTTGGCGGTTTTCAAGGATGAATCTACAATAAAAAGCATGAATCCTGATTTTGATAAATTGAAACAAATTCGAGACGCCTTTGCGATTATTGTCACCGCGCGGGGTGAGCAGTCGGATTTTGTATCGCGATTTTTCGCGCCAAACGCCGGCGTCCCTGAAGATCCGGTTACTGGCTCATCGCATTGCACGCTCATTCCGTATTGGTCCGATCGTCTCAAGAAAAACCATTTACACGCTTTTCAACTGTCGAAGCGTGGTGGTGAGTTGTTCTGTGAGAATGCAGGAGATCGTGTGCGAATTTCAGGGAATGCGGTTCTCTATGCCAAGGGGGAATTGTATTTATAGAAGTTTATCAAAACGCTCAAGACGGACGCCCTACAAGGTTGCTGCACCTCACCCAGGAACGAGGTTACAGGTTTTACAAAAATCCCTTTGGTTTCTTGGCGTGGGGTTTTTCTTTTGGAAGAACGCTCCCTGCTCCTTCCTTCTTTTCTTCAATCTTAAATCCAGACTCTTCCAAAATAAATTTGTCATCGCCAGGATCGGGTTTGAATTCCAACTGGAGTTTTTTGGCTTCTTTCATATAGGACCCTTCTTTTAGACGAATCTCTCCGTTCGGCACAACGACAATGGCAGAATCTCCTTTAACAGGGCATCTCTGTTCACAAAACCCGCAGCCATTACACTTGGAGGCAACGACAACAGGACGGCGATACCCCTCTACAGGTCGAAAGACAATGGCGTTGTAAGGACAGATTTCGTCACAGATGAGGCAGAGTTTATTCTCGGCCCAAACCAAACACATCTCTTTTCTCAAAACAGCTGTGCCCACCTTGGCATGGGTTTTTTCTTCAAGTGATAGAGAACGAATTGCTTGCGTGGGACAGACCTTACCGCAGACATTGCAATTCTGATCGCAAGGAGCTAAACGCGTGTCCATCTTCGGCGTCCAGAGACCTGAGAATCCTGACTCCCAAAGACAGGGTTGTAGGGTATTCGTCAAGCAAGACTTCATACACTCGCCACAGCGGATACAAGTGCGTAAAAACTCAGTCTCAGGAATTGCGCCAGGTGGCCGTATGAGTTGGTGTTTACCCTGCTTTAGGGTGAAAGGAGTTTGCATGGCCAGAAACCCCACCCCTAATCCTCCTGCCAACGAATAGAGGAACCCCCTACGAGAAAAATCTACCTTTGAATATTCTCCTCCAAGAGAAATGGAAGCTGGAAAAGTAACCGCACTCTGAGGACATACTTTAGCGCATGTCCGGCATTGAATACATTCTGGAAGGTAAGTGGCTCTCGGATCCTCAGCAATGGCTCCCATCGGACAGGCCTTCTGACATTTTAGACATTCATTGCAATCCTGATTGACCCGGCGTTTGAAAAGTCCAAGAGGTGAAATCAAGCTGAGAAGAGCTCCCAATGGACAAAGATAACGGCACCAGAAGCGAGGGACAAGACGATTAAGAAAGATGATCCCTCCAAAGATCAGGAGTGTGATGGCAGTCATATAATAGACAGACTGAAAATAGTGAAGGTGTGATAAGGTGACCCATCCGAAGGCTTGAAACAAGGGGCGCAGCAAATCCAGAATCAAATTGATCAAGGTAATAGCCAGGGGATAGATGAAGAAAGTATAAAAGCGTGTGAGAAGCGACATGGGATCCATGAGGAAGGCCAAGGAAAGTCCGGTCAGTGCAGCGGTGATGAAAAGAACGAGCAAAAAGGATTTCACTTTTCGGAGGCTTGATTCGGCTTTTAGATTCTGGCGTTTTTTCTTACGGAAAAAAAGAGAGTCCAGAAAGTCAATCGAAGCGCCCATCGGACAAACATAGGCGCAGAAGAACCTGCCGACAAAGAGCGTCGCCCCGATGGTGACGAGGCCCCAAAGAGCCCGACCGATGATCTCTCTTGCAGCGAAAACGGCGTTGAGTCCCAAGAGAGGATCCAAACGCAAATAAATATCTGCTGGAAGCCAATTCGGTAATTTGTAGGTGGCAAAGATAAATAAAGTAGAGAAAAGGAGCAGAGAGAGGGCCTGGATGAGAGTCCTCATACTTTTTCCTTAAAAATTTTAAGTTGTTCGATGTCGATCTTTCCAAGACCCTTTTGGTGAGCGACAAGCAGATGCTCAACCTGTCGACCCTTGAAGTTCTGCCCATACCACGGGACAACACTCACACCATAAGAATCCACGGCAACAGGATCCATGCCAGCGATGATGAGATTGGGTCTCTTAACCTCTCCAGGGCCGCCCGGTCCGCCAGAGACCAACGCCCGAGTGGCGTCAAGGATGGTAAGCTGAGGTTTGATGACTGTTCCCAAATCGGCGATGGCCTGATTCATGTTGTACTGAGAGTGAAAACTTCCTCGATCCCAGATGAGCCCCATGAGTCCCTTCATGCCCATGCTTACCCCTGTTGCAGAATGAGACTTAGCCGCAGGAATACTGATCAAAACAGAGTTGTCCAAAACCTCTTTAATGACCTCCACACGTTCCAAGACCTTTCCTTGGGGAATCTTGATTTCACGGAAGAACTTTCTTTCCTGAAGAGTGAGAACATGGACACCGGAGATGTTTTTACATGCATCGCGAATCCCTGTCCTTTCAAGGCAGAGTTCCGCTCTGTGCAGCGTATGATCCAAGACCAAAACTTGCGAAGCGCCTGCTTCCATACATGCCTGAGCAACCGTTGCGACGACTAAGGGATGGGTGGTCGTGGCGAATTCAGGTGTTCTGGAAAAGGACATATTGGGTTTAAGGACGACGCGCTGTCCTTTCTTAACAAAGTGAGAAATTCCCCCCAAAGCCTCAAGAGCTTTTCTCGTCGCTGTGACGGGCTCACCGGAAATCACCGCTAAATCATACTCCTCTTTTGCAAACGAAAAAGAAGGTTCTCCAACAATGCCTAAAGCTGCTCCTGCGCCCACCACCTTTAGGAATTTGCGACGCGTCATCCCTCGTTTACATCCATTCATGAATTATCCCTTCTCCTTTTAAAAAACATTGTGCATGGCGTTCTTTATTCCGCATTCCGCGATCCGCAATCCGAAATATCTTTTTACCAAATAAACTCCGTCGGAACGTCTCTCAGCCGGGCTACATCTCGAATCTTACGAGAAACGTTAAACCCAATCGAACATTTCACCTGGCACTGAGAACAATCCTCACAAACCCTGTCGGGAAGACTCAGGGACAATATGAGATCTTGAGCATGTGCAAGATTACGATAGCCATAAGTATACATGTAAGCTCGCATCAAATCAGGGATAGGTAGGTACTCCGGGCATTGTCCCAAACATTGCCTGCAACCCTGGCAATATAATCCAGAAGCGGACGCAACCATTCCCAAATCCTTCTTTTCAGGGTTGGTAAGCACAGGATTTTCCGCCACTGCTAAATCAATATTCATCTCATCAAATGTCGTGAATCCAGGGACGATGGTATGCACGTTCGGATCCTGTAAGACCCATTTGAGAGCCGCAGCGCTATTATTCAGAGTGGGCGTCTGTCTGGATCCGCCTCGGATTGCCTTCATCCCAACAATACCAAGACCAGCCTGAGACGCTCTGGCGATAGCATTCCTCATCTCAACATAATGCTTCTGTTGAAAATTATAGGATGTTAAAATCACATCGTAGATTTTCGAATCAACGGCTGCATGAATGACTTCTGGCTCATTCATGTGGGTGGTGATCCCAACGAAACGAGCCTTCCCCTCCTTCTTAACCTTTTCCAATGCTTTCAAAATCGGTTCATAGAGGGCCGATTCTCTCTTCCATACGTTGTGATGGTAATAAATGTCTACATACTCCAGCCCCAGATTTTTAAGGCTGACGTCCACTTTTTTTAGAAAGGCTTCTTCCGTTGCTTCTTCTGTATAAAGACCTGTTGTTTGATTGTTTGGGAGGCGCGCTTTGGTGGCGATGACGTAAGATTCCCTGGGACGTCCCTTGAGCACCTCTCCAATCATTCCTTCATTTTGACCTCTTTGATACGTTTGAGCGGTGTCGAGCATCACCATACCGGAATCGAGCGCCACCCGGACAAGGGCTGAATTACCGGTATTCATCACTCCCATGCTGATCACCGGGAGCTTGATTCCCGTCTTTCCAAGGGTGCGATAAACAAATTTCCTCTCCTTCCCTTTCGCTTCAACAACCCTTAACTCCTGTTTCATATCGATCTTAGGAAGAAAAAATAATCCGCCAAACCCAGCGAGGCTTGATTTCATAAAATCTCTTCTACCTACCAATTTTTTTCCCATGCTCCTTCCCTTTTCTCCCCCCTGTCCGTATAGCACATTTAAACTTTAGCAGGCTGCTGAAAAACGCCCATCTGCGGCGTTGCCGTCATCCTTCGTCATTGCGGCGTACGCCCAAGTACGCCTCATTCCTCTGGATTTCGGGCGCCTTGCATCTGGGCATTTTTGATCAGCCTTAAGAAATTGAGTTTTTCCGTATACTGCTATTCACTTTAGACACTCGTCACTTTCTTTTTTGTAGTCCTTCTTCAAAAAGCTTGAGGTACCTTGATCGGAGGTCGGGATCGCTTAAACTAACTATACCCCATATGTTTCTCCCCTTCCAGCGAAGGTCAATTTCCCCATTATACGGGTCAGACAACACGTAACGGCCCTCGACAACATCCTTCGCAGGACTACCGGTTTGCTGAAGATATTTCTGAATCATCTTTTTACAGTCGTTCCCTTCAACACCTTCGATGACAAAAAGTTTGAATTTCGCCCCGGAAAGCTCATAATCCGCAGTAAAGGCAGAATGTAAAAAAGCATATCCTAGGAATTTTATGGCAATGAATTTTTCAGAGTTCTTCTTTTTTCCCTCTTCGGGGAAGGAAGACAGAATGGAGGGAAGTGCTCCTCTCTCTCCCAAAGTTTCAGAAACTTTCTTGGCAAAGGCAATCAGAATCTCTCGGTCATCAGGTCCGGTGTTGAAGCTGTTTATCTTCACATAGTATGGACCTGCCACAAAGTTTAGAACATTTGCTTCGATATATCCCTGAGCTCCGATATCGAGAAAGTTTGCATCGGAGAGGCGTTCCTGGCTGTAGATTCCAAAGGCGTGGATGGGGGTTTTATGGCGATAGACATCAACCGTGACAGAAACTTTTTTCCCATTTCGGTACTCTGCGACCTTCAACTCCTGAAAATCATACATCAAATAGAGATCCGCTGCTCCATTAATGTATTCGTAAAGCGTTTTTGGAGTAAAGGTCTGTATCTCGCCCATCTGCTTCCATCCTCCCACATCAGGAAAGACGAAAGTCTCCCACTTTGAACCAAATGACCACAATGGACCAGATGCTTCCGCCATTAAAGAAACGAACAATAAACAAACGATAAGATATTTCCTGTCCATCGGTTTCTTACCTTTCAGTTCAGATAAATTGAGTCGTTACTATTTATCACCCACTAACCTAAATCATAAAAGGGAACTCCGCTCTAATCAATAGAAAATTAGACTCCATCGAAGGCAGATAAAGCAGCTCCTACCTCCTATTTAAATCAGGGATCCAAAATTACTTGGTTGTTTTTTATCAGACTGCTTAAAAATCAACAAAGAATTCCTCTCATAACGAATCATTCAAAATGAGCTCCCATCGCCGAGATTTCCCCAACCATCTAATAAACTTGATGAAAGGCAAAAAAGATCTATTCCCCCGCTAACTGGCATAACGATTGCTGTTAGGAACTAAATTGATGATGGCCCTTAACCTATGAAATCCGGAGGAGAAGAAAAATGAAAAGATCGGTATCGATTTTCTTTATCATCACGCCATTGGTCTTTGGTTCGATCATTCAGGCAAAGGCTGTCCAGTTAGATTTCCAAGACAACGTCGCTTCCCCTCCGGGCTTTTCTGCAGCTATCTATTACACCAATTATACTGCAGATCGATTAACCGATCACACGGGCAAAAAGGCCTCCGATCTCGATCTTTCTTACAATGTTGGAATTCTCAAACCAGCCTACTACTTCAAATTCTGGAATAGAACGTTCGCCGTCAATGCCTCCGTTCCTTTCGGAACAGTTAGCTCAAGGAACGGTCTGGGTGAGAAAGAGAGAAGCAGCGGGCTCGGTGATATCACCCTTAGTCCCGGAATCTTTTTATATGAGAATAATCAGACAGGAACTTTCCTTTCTTTTTGCGAAGGGATCAGTATGCCCACTGGGAATTGGTCTGAAGGTCGTGCTCTTCGGGCTGGACCTAATTTAGGACTTCATTATTGGTATCTTCAACACCAATTGTCCTTTGCCCAACTTCTATGGAAAGGCAAGGTCAGCTATGATATGAACATCAACTATTTTCAGCGATTCAAAGAGCCGAGGCTGGATATTCGGACGGGTGACTCCTTCGAGGTCGAAGGAATTCTAGGTTATGGGATCACTGATAACTGGAGGGCTGGGGTCTATGCAGACTATTGGACGGATGTCAGAGATACAAAAATCGATGGGGCGAAGATCGAGGATAGCAAAAGGAAGTTCTTTTCCATCGGCCCTAGCATTACTTATGGGACTGAAAAATGGGCTGTTCATTTTCGTTTTGTTCCGGATGTGATCTCAGAAAATGGACCCAAGGGGTATCAATCCGGGTTAAGATTTTTCTATGCCTTTTAGTTCACAATGAAGTAATTCGTATTCCGGCAGATGCCCGTGGAAAAGATGCTGTTTAAATCAGTCATCTTCCACTGTCCCATTTTATCCTAACATAAAACGCCAGTTCGTTTGGAAGAATTGGTTGGTTTTCATCAGACTGCCTAAATTCAGACAGAATATTTCTTTCAAACCATTGCATGGTTGATAGTCAATTCAAACAAAATCTTCCACAACCGTTCAATATATTTAAAAAAATCAATCAAACAACATTTTCCATCCAACTGGCATAAGGATTGCTCTTTCCATTGGGATAAGTTCCTAAATCATCAAATGTATTGATATTGAGGGACTGGGGTCGATGGATATTATCCAAATAGGGTACGACGTTTCATCGAGAGAACTTCGTTTAAATGATTCCCTCTTTTCCAACTTCTCAATAAGATCTCCTGTATTTCAACGGCATTCCACAATTTTTCGTAGGAGGCATATGATGAAAAAAATCCCGGTCCTATCGTTGTTGATCAGCCTGTTCCTGGCAGGGGCTGCCTTTGCCCAGGCGACGGCTTCTTCACCCTCCAAAGTGGATTCAGGAGATACTTCGTGGCTTCTGATCTCTGCTGCACTGGTCATGCTTATGACGCCCGGACTGGCCCTGTTTTATGGAGGGATGGTCAGAACCAAGAATGTCCTGGGGACAATTATGCAAAGCTTCATTGCTCTGGGTATCATCACGATTCAGTGGGCCTTCTTCGGATATAGTCTCGCGTTTGGCCCTGACATCGGCCACGTGATCGGAAGTCTTGAATGGGCGGGGCTCAGAGGTGTGGGACTTGATCCCTTCCCCGACTACGCGGCCACAGTTCCTCACCAGGCATTTATGATTTTCCAGATGATGTTTGCGGTGATTACCCCCGCTTTGATCACAGGGGCCATTGCCGAGAGATTCAAGTTCAAAACTTATCTTTTATTCCTCATCCTTTGGGCAACTTTTGTTTATGATCCCCTTGCCCACTGGGTTTGGGGGGTAGGAGGTTGGATCAGAAACCTTGGCGGGCTTGATTTCGCAGGGGGGCTGGTCGTCCACATCAGCTCCGGAGTGGCTGCCTTAGCGGCCGCTCTGGTCGTGGGAAAACGAAAGGGTTACGGTGACGAAGCCATGCCTCCTCACAATCTGACGATGACCCTTCTCGGTGCGGGTATTCTCTGGTTTGGCTGGTTCGGTTTCAATGGAGGGAGTGCCGTCGCGTCTGGTTCTCTGGCCACCTCAGCTTTTGTGGTTACTCAATTCTCCGCAGCTTCCGCAGCACTTTCATGGATGATAGTTGAATGGGCATTCAAAGGCAACCCAACCGTTCTGGGTGCGGCATCGGGCGCCGTCGCAGGACTGGCGACCATAACCCCTGCCTCGGGTTTCGTGGGACCCATTCCAGCGATCATGATTGGACTGGTTGCGGGAGGGCTGTGCTATTATGCCGTTAACCTGAAATCCAGATTCGGATACGACGATTCCCTCGATGTCGTCGGTGTTCACGGAGTAGGAAGTACCTGGGGGATATTGGCCACAGGCCTGTTTGCTTCAAAGGCAATTAACCCAGCGGGAAATAATGGCTTATTCCTTGGCAATCCCTCGCTGCTTTGGATTCAGGCACTCAGCGCCATTTCAGTGTGGGTTTATTCCTTCGTGGTGACACTGATCATCTTGAAGGTTCTTGATTGGACCGTAGGATTGAGAGTGAGTGACGAACATGAGATCAACGGTCTGGATATCAGTCAGCATGGCGAAGCGGGATATTCTTTTTAATTAAGAATTAAGAGTTATGAGTTGAGAGTTAATAATTCAAAGTAAACCCCGTTAGAAATTCCAGCGGGGCATTATACCCCGCCGGAATTATCTAAAATGTAACCCCGCTGCAGAGCAGCGGGGCATTATTTCTAACGGGGTAAAAAGATTGAAACCTCCGAACACCGAACTCTAAACTCCGAAATAGAAAGGGAGACAAGATGAAAAAGATTGAAGCCATTATCAAGCCGTTCAAATTGGATGAAGTGAAGCAGGCATTATCCAAAATCGGTGTTCAGGGGATGACCGTCACCGAAGTGAAGGGCTTCGGAAGACAAAAAGGTCATACCGAGGTCTATCGGGGGGCTGAATACAAGATCGACTTCCTGGCCAAGGTCAAGATTGAATTAATTACCGCCGACGAAATGCTCCCTCAGGTGATTGAAACCATTGAGCGGGCTGGCAAGACAGGAAAGATTGGCGACGGAAAGATCTTCATTTTACCCGTAGAAGAGGTGATTCGAATTCGGACAGGCGAGCGTGGAAGGGACGCCATCTGAATCGCGTATGTTTTAATTCCTCTTTGATTACCGAATTAGCGTTTCAAACCTTTTCGGGGAAATTGGTTGTTTTCTATCAGACTGCTTAAATTCCGGCAAAGATTTCTTAAGAGACGCTTCAAAAAAATTCAACTATCCTTGCGGCCGTTCCCGCCAACTCTTCAATAATTTTAATGAAACTCCATTGATATCCAGACCCCTGAAACCTGGCATAAGGATTGCTCATTGAGTAGTGTCGGCATTTAATGACGGCGATTTTTTACAATTCCATCGTCCCCAATAAATGGGGACGCTACAAAATAATATGAGCGTTTTAATCATCAAGCATATCGATATCGAGGGGCCGGGATTGATTGAATATTGCCTGAAGCAGGAAAAAATGCCTTATCAAATTCTCAATCTCACACCCCGCGTCCATTTGCCAAAGCTTGAAGAAATCTCCCACATCGTCCTTCTCGGAGGGCCGATGAATGTTTATGAAGAAGATCGCTATCCCTTTCTTAGAGATGAAGACCTTTTTATTAAGGAGGCGATTCAGAGAGGAAAAGCGATTTTAGGGATATGCCTTGGGGCCCAATTGATCGCCAAGGCGCTCGGAGCAAAGGTTTCCAAAGCTCCAGCGAAAGAGATCGGATGGTATGATGTCTCGTTAACAGAGATAGGCTCACAGGACCCTCTCTTCTCCAATCTTCCAAAGACGTTCTCCGTATTTCAATGGCATGAGGACACCTTTGAAATTCCAAAGGGCGGGAAGCTCATCGCCACTTCATCGCCCATCCCTCACCAAGCCTTCCGATATGGAGAAAAGGTTTACGGCCTTCAATTTCATCTTGAAGTAACCGATGAGATGATCGGCGAGTGGGTGGAAACTTACGAAGAAGAATTCAAGGGTCTTCAACCCTCCCAACTATTCTCAAAAACTGAGATCGTGACCGAAACCGAGATAAAGATCGAAACATATACAAAAAGGGGAATTGAATTTCTAAAGAACTTTTTCAGAAGATAAAAATCCCCCCACGCCCCCCCTTTACTAAAGGGGGATTAGGAGATTTGTGGGGGTGGCTCCCCTGCCTATTGACAGGCATTGGGGAGAGAACAGTCTAAGAGTAATTCCGCAATTTTCCATAGGAGGAATGAGATGAAAAAATTTCTGTTTCTGTGGTTCTTTATGATGATCAGTCTGTTCATTGTTGGGGTTGTTTTTGCCGAGGCACCCGCTTCCTCGCCACCCAAAGTGGACACCGGCGATACTACCTGGATGCTCATCTCTTCTGCTTTAGTCATGCTGATGACACCAGGCCTTGCCCTCTTCTACGGAGGCATGGTGAGATCGAAAAATGTCCTTGGGACGATCATGCAGAGCTTTATCGCGCTCGGAGTCATCACCATCCAGTGGGTTCTTTACGGATATAGTCTCGCGTTTGGCCCTGATATTGGCCATGTCATAGGGAGTCTTAAATGGGTCGGACTCAGCGGCGTGGGACTTGATCCCTTCCCCGACTACGCCGCCACAGTTCCTCATCAGGCATTTATGATTTTTCAGATGATGTTTGCTGTGATTACCCCCGCCCTCATCACCGGCGCATTTGCTGAGAGGTTTAAATTCAAGACTTATCTTGTCTTCCTCATCCTTTGGGCAACCTTTGTCTATGATCCTCTCGCCCACTGGGTCTGGGGTGTGGGTGGCTGGATCAGGAATCTTGGCGCCCTTGATTTTGCAGGAGGACTCGTCGTACACATCAGCTCTGGAATCGCAGCATTGGCGGCAGCCCTGGTCATAGGAAAGAGGAAAGGTTATGGTGACGAGCCCATGCCTCCCCATAACCTGACCTTGACGCTTCTTGGTGCGGCACTGCTCT
>CAZEKS010000042.1:0-10894 GCA_964512795.1 uncultured Syntrophaceae bacterium | reverse complement strand
CTGTGCCATCCAATTGGGATCCCGTCGGCTTCCTGCTTTACTAAGGTCCGGGCCAATCGTGCCCCCCCTCCCGCCGATTTGATGGCACAGATCACACCGATACTGATCATAAATATTTTTGCCTAAAAGAGTTTGAGGCTTTTCCTTCAGAGCAACTTCTGTTAATTTCGTCTCTGCAACAGGTTTGGGTGGCCACTCGTTGGTATCGATGGCGTCCACCCATTTGAAAAAGACGATAAGTTTACTGATCTCATCTTCAGAGAGATTAAGATTGGGCATTTTTCTTCTCTTGGGATCAGGGCTTTCTGGATTTTTTAAGAAGACCTTTAACCACGTTTCCCCTCGAGCGGAATAGGTTTTCGTCACATCCGGAGAATAGTACCCCCCAATACCAAGGATGGTATGGCAGTCGTTACAGTTATACTTATGCCAAACCCGTTTTCCCTGGACGACTTCATCGGTAAGTTTATCGACGTTGGTTCGTTTAGGAATGGTTGTATGGGTATCAATGGTAAGCAAGATGAAGACGGCAGTACAAACAACTGTTCCCCAGATGAAGAGATTTCGTGCTGCCTTCCTTTCCATAAAAGCCTCCTTTTCATCCGCGTTCTTGCTCTTCATTATACCAACTTAATTATCTCGATCCAAAAAAAATCTTTAACTTAAGTCAACCCCAAAAAAAATGATCAATGCTCAGGGTATAAAAATTTCGTGGAGATTGAGCTAAAACATCAAATACCCCCCAAACAGTTGTCAATTACGGGTTGAAATCTGCACTATTATGATAAAAATGACTTGCTGAAGCCCTGAGGAAGTACTTCACAATTTTACCTTTGAGGTTTCCATATGCAAAAAGTGAGAATTTAGCGATTTTAGGTTGAAAGAGTAAATCCCTCCCTTAGTTTTAGGTTTTATTCTTTCCCTAGCTAATTTCTTTAAGATATTTTGAGATTTCTTCGTGGGTGGGTTTTTTAACATTTGTAACGTAATAATCAGGGAACAAAAATTCCCTCATCTTATTACATTCGCTTATGCCTTCTTCTATAAGCTCCCCAACAGCTACATCCATTGGAATCAATATTCTTATCATTGCAAAAGTAGCTTCAAAATTAATCTCTTCAATCTCAGATTTATACTTACGACAGATTGTTTTAAATCCTCTTTTTAGGGGATTCCTGTGAGTTTCTTAAAATGGCAGACCATCCTTTGAGTAGTTTGCCTATTGGGATAAAAGGACCTGACTTTTATCGGCCGCTTGTCTCGTCCTTTGCCTCTTTCTCCATCTCCCAGATGGAGATGACAGGGAAAATCTTTGAAAAGATGATAATGGCTAAAATGAAGCCCGCACAGAGACCTGCCATCATGGACCACTCCACCCATGAAGGCATGTAGGAACCCCGTTCATAGAAAAGCCTGGGTTCGCTCAGTGTTGGAATGATGATGAGATAGCGTTCCAACCACATTCCCAACAATACGGAGATGGAGGCGATCGTTGTTCCCAAAATGGTCCTTGTTTTTTTCAATGCAAGAATGGGAAAGGGAATGATGAAACAGAAGAGAACCATCATCCAGAATAAGGGGGAATACTTCCCTGTTAATTTCACCCAAAAAACTGCTAATTCATCTTTTCCGCCTCCATAGAGTGTGGTGAGATACTCTGCAAAAGTAAAGTAGAACCAAAGGAGCGCCATGGTTAGAAGTAAGAGCCCCATATTGTTGAATTGAATAGGTTTGAAATATTCCTCCAGATGGTAGACCTTTCTAAGAATGGCAGCGACAAGGATGATCGTGGCAATCCCGGAATAGATGGCACCTGCGACAAAGTAGGGCCCAAAGATGGTGGAGTGCCACATAGGCTGTGTCTGCATCCCAAAGACCCAAGAGACGACTGTATGGACACTCACTGCAATTGGAATAACAGCGATACAAAGAAGTGCGATCGCCTTTCCTAAGATCTGCTGCTGTCTTTCTGTCCCTGTCCATCCTAAAGAGAGAGGTTTATAAAACCATCGTCGTTTTGGAAATCTTTCCCTCAGAAGAGCGATATCAGGGATTAAAAGGACATAGAGAAAAATAACGCTCGTGGCAAAATAAGTCATAATGCAGGTGAAGTCCCAGAGGAGCGGAGATTTGAACTGGGCATGTAGACCTACCCAATAGAATCGAATGGACCGACCCAAATCGAAAAGGATGTTCGTTGGCCCAGCAGCTAAGGCAAAGACCGTGACCATTTCTGCAGCTCGGGTGATTGGAGTTCTCCATCCCGCATTGGTGATCCTCAAGATGGCAGAGATGAGTGTCCCAGCATGACTGATGCCGATGAAGAAGACAAAATTGACAAGGTAGAGCGCCCAAGACATGGGGTGGCCCATTCCTGTAACTCCGAGGCCCCATTCATACTGCCAGCCAAATGCAAAAAAGGACCATAGAAAGATGATGGTAAGGGGAATAACAGTAGCCCAGAAAGGCCATCTTGCCTGAGTCAATGGAGCTAAGATTCGGCTATGTTTCTGGGCAATGGCTTCATTCCCCATCATCCCATTCCCCTTCCTTAAGATAATAGACCTTGGGTTCGGTCCCCAAATCTTCCATCAACCTGAAGGCCCTACGGCTCCTGGAAAGTCTGGAAACTTGACTCTTCGGATCATTGAAATCTCCAAAAAAGAGGGCCTCGCTTGGACAGGTTTCTACACAGGCAGGAAGAACTTCACCATCTTTTATTCTCCGGTTCTCCTTCTTGGCCTTCTCTTTTGTCCTGCGAATCCTCTGGATACAGAAATTACATTTTTCCGTAGTTCCTTTTTTTCGGCGGTAGACATCTGGATTGAGCCCTCTTTTGTACTCCTCTGGCCAGGCGGGGGCATACCAGTTGAAATAACGTACAGTATAAGGACAATTGGAAACACACATTCTCACACCGATACATCGGGGATAAACCTGTGCCACAATTCCTTCAGGGTTTTTATAAGTCGCCTCAACCGGACAGACAACCGTGCAGGGTGGGTGATCACAATGCATACAGGGAATGGGAAGGAACTGCATCTCCACATTGGGATAGGTCCCCTTCACCTCAAAGATGAGATTCATCCAGAACTTTGCCCTTCCAAGCCGGGCCTCTTTCTCTCCAGCAAAAGAAATATTATTCTCCTGACGGCAGGCCACCACACAGGCCTGGCAGCCTGTACATTTATCTAAGTCAATCACCATTCCCCAACGGTACATATTAACATTCTCCGGCAAATCAAATTAAATCCCCCTTTGGAAAAGGGGGATACAGGGGGATTTTGTAAATCACATGTTCTCCCATATCCTCTCCATAACTCCGTTGAGATTCTCAAAGACCTCTCGGTCTGAAAATCTGAAAACTCTCAACCCAGAACTTTTCAAGAAATCGTCTCTTGCCGTATCTTTTTGCTTGGCCTCATCACTGTAATGCTGCCCTCCGTCAATTTCGATAACGAGGTTTACCTTGGGACAGTAAAAATCAACAATAAAATTTCCTATGATTTTCTGCCGATAAAATTGATATCCTTTCAATTGCTTGTTTCTCATCTTTGTCCATACTAATTTTTCTGCATCTGTCATATTCTTTCTAAGTTCTCTAGAATATTTTTTCAGTGATTTGTCATAAGTTAACATCTGCTTCCTGCCAAATCCCCCCTAACCCCCCTTTACTAAAGGGGGGGATCAGAGGATATTTGCTTTTAGGCTTTATAAATTTTCACCCTTGTTGAAAAGTGAGAGACAAACCCACCCAGATGATCATACTCTCTCACAAGAATCTCATTTGGATTGATCCCCCTCTCTTTAGCCCAACGGCCATAAGCCCTATGACCCTGTCCATAAGGAATATGGATGCACTTTGGGCGGGTTCCGGGAAAGAGTCTCGCCTTCGTCTTCACCTTCCCCCCCTTTGATTCCACCCAGACGAAATCTCCATCTTTAATACCCATTCCCTTTGCAGTCTCTGGATTGATCTCTACCCAAGAATCCCATCTCTCCTTAAGATGGGGGCCGAAGATCTCCTGAAGAAATGGCTGATTGGCTCCCCTTCCCTCTGCAGTGGTCATCAACTTATAGTGGATGAGATGGAAAGGATATTCTTTCTCGTCTCCAACCAAACGGGCTTTCTCAAAGTGGGGAAGATAGATTTTATCTCCTTTCTCCTCGATCCTTAACTCTTTCAAAATTTGATTCAATT
Source organism: uncultured Syntrophaceae bacterium (assembly GCA_964512795.1). Taxonomy (GTDB): domain Bacteria; phylum Desulfobacterota; class BSN033; order BSN033; family UBA1163; genus UBA1163. The sequence goes on along the minus strand of CAZEKS010000042.1, from coordinate 6,693 downwards.
CCTTTCCACTCTTCTTCGACAGCTCGCTCAGACCCTTCTCTATTGTTTGGGAAAAGAATTCAAATTTCCCTGAGGGAGTGTTAAATCCCTTCTTCCACTCCCCGAAGGGATAGGAAGAATCCCACCAGCCTCCTCGTTCGATCAAGGTCTTCCAGAACTCATCAAAATTGTCTGCTCGAATAGAACCTCTCTTTGATGAATAGACACCTTTGATCGCTTCTTTCAATCCTTCTTGAAAATCTTTCCAGGGAAAGGCCTTCGCCATATTCCCACCCATTTTTTTTGCGATCTCAATCAAAACATCCCCTGTATTTCTGACATCGTAAAGGAGCGGTTGAATGGCAGGGCTTCTCAAGCCAAACATCGGAAAACCCAACCCAGGTTCGACATGATCATCTTGCCAACGCTCGAGATAGGTTCCATCTGGAAGGATAAGATCAGAAAGCATGGTCGTTTCATCCATAAAGGGTGAAAAACTGACGATGAAAGGAACCTTCTCTAAGGCAGTACGAAATGTTTCAGGCCCTGGAATGCTGAAAAGAGGATTGGTGTAATAGAGGAAAAGTGTGTCAATGGGATAGGGTTTACCTCTCTCAATGCTCTCTGGAAGATGATAGGGAACTTCCTCTGCAAATGGAAAAGGAATTCTTCCAGCGCTATCAATCCGGGGCTGAGAAAGTCCTTTCTCTGCAATGGAATCTTTTTGAACGGGAGGCCACTGCTGAAAGGGTGGCTTTCTCTGAAGAAGAAGCCCTCCACGGCGGTCAATCGATCCAACCAGGGCATTGAGGCTATCGATAGCCATCTGGGTATAAGTCCCATTGGTCTGCATGCCCACCCCTCTTCCCGAGATGGCAATGGAAGGACGATGAGATGAAAACTCTTTGGCTATCCGAATGATGGTCTCTTCAGGGATTCCGGTGACGGAAGATACCTGTTTGGGTGAGTATTCCTTGAGAACGAGGGTTTTAAAACCTGTATGGGCCTCTCCCCTTGAATCCTTCCAATCATCAAAACCAAATGTATGGTGATTTATAAAATCGTGATCATATTTTTTCTCTTTGATGATCCAGTGAGCCATTCCCAGGACAAGGGCACCATCTGTTCCTGGCTCGATAGGAACCCACTGGTCAGCTTTTGAGGCTGTCAGGGAGAATCGAGGTTCAATCTGAACCAATTTACCTCTGACTCCAGGCCTTCCCCTCCTGAGATATCCATAACCCCAGAGGTTTCTGATGGAGGGCCGCGAGGCTTCTAAAAGGCTGGCTCCAAAGGAGAGGACATAATTTACCTCTTCCCAATGAATAGCGAGAAAATCTCTCATCCCCATCGTGAAGAGATGCCCTTTCAAAATCCCTTCAGAACCCCTCGCTGGATTTCCAAGATGATTCGGGGAACCATAGGTCTCCATGAATCTTGCAAACAGATCACCCATATGGCCACGATACCGGCCTCCCCAAACCAGAAGATGGTGTGGTTTTCCTTCTTGACGAAGGATTTTCAATCTCTCAGTCACAAGTCGAATCGCCTCGTTCCAAGAGATCTTCTCCCAATCCCCTTCTCCCCGCTTTCCCTTTCTTCTCAATGGATGCCGAATTCGATCGGGATCATAGAGTACTTGAAGTCCAGCCTGACCTTTTGGACAGAGTCGACCCCGATTGAGGGGATAATCTTTGATCCCCTCCAGTTTGACCGGCCAATGATTGACCGATCGGATTCGAAGGCCACAACCACTTGGGCATTGGAGGCAGACACCGGTTGACCAGTATTCCTCATAGGGAATCCAATCTCCTTCCTTAGGAAGGGCATGGAGGAGTTCTTCGGGCAAAACCATTCCCAATGTACCCGCTCCAATCATCTTGAGTAAGGTTCTTCGCTTGATCTTCATCATTCTGAATTCGGATTTCGGAGTGCGGATTGCGGAATAATAATTAAAGATTTCTATTCCGAATTCCGCCTTCGGCATTCCGCAATTAAATTAGCTCGAGTGGCAAGTATAACAATCTCTATCTGCCCCTCTTTTTTTATGGCAGTCGATACACCACGCCATGAAGTTTCGGTCGACCATCTTGACTGGCCTTTCTTTGACTCCTGTGAGACCATGGCAGATGGAACAATCCACCTGCCTCTGAATATGAATCCAATGAGGAAAGACGACAAATCTCGGGAGTTCATACATCCTCTTCCATGGGATCTCTCTCCCCGACTGAACATATTTTACCACTTTAAGCGCTTCTGGCCTTTTGCTGATCGCATCCGTGGCGTGGCAAGCTCGACAGAGTTCAATATTGGGAATCCCTGCAGACCGATACCTCTCTGCATAACGATGGCAGAAGGTGCAGTTCAGATTGACTGCCTCTTTGTGATGGATATGATTGAAGAGAACGGGTTGGTCGACCGAGGTCCAAGAGAAAATCGGAAAGACGGAGAAGAAGACACTTTTTGTCTGGACCCGAAATCGATGGTAGGCAACGATAAAGAGGAGGATGACAATGATGATAAAAATAAAAAGGGCAAGTCCCTTTTTCATATTCATTATCTATATTGGATAGGCCTCAAATCTGTCAAGAAAAAAACTGCAGAACGCCTTCTACTTATGAAACAGATTATCCAGAGTAATCAAGATCATCACCAGCACTGCATAGGAGTTGATCGCTCTGAAAGTAAGAGACAAATGAAATTTATAACTGTTTGGGGTTAGAAGTCTCAGGGATTTCCACATCAACCAGAATGCAGCAACCAATAAACCTATCCAAATGGCATGAGATTCCACAACGCCAAACAGGGGTATCATCATACAGGCTGCAGCCGCCGCAAAGATCCATACGAAGGTAATTCTGCTGAGCTGTGCTGTTGTAAATATTCTGGTCAGCGAAGGCAGTCCAGCTCTCTCATAATCTCTAGCAACATTTAGAAGGAGAAGCCAGGAATGAGGCACTTGCCATATAAAAAAGAAAAACGAAACGGCAAGGATTTGCGGGTCAAGGGAGAAAAAGCCTTTCCCCGAAATCCAGCCTATCAACGGGGGAATGGTTCCGACCAATGCTCCTGGGATTGCGGCAAAAGCACTTTTCTTCTTAAGCGAGGTATAGACCCCATTATACCAAAACACAGCAAAGAGTCCGAACCCTAAAGCCGACCAGTGAGTCCCAATATAGAGAAGGATGGAACCGAATAAAAGAAGGCCAATGGAAATCTTCAAGGCAGTGGATGGAGACAATTTTTTTGAAGGAATAGGGCGACCCTGCGTTCTTTCCATCAAATGATCACTTTCCCTCTCCTGATATTGATTCAGAGCACAGGAGCCAGATGCAAGAAGAAAAACACCTAAGATTGGGAAAATCATATCACTTGATAAGCCCCAGCGGGCAAGAATAAATCCTGAAAAAGTGGATAGGGTTGAAAACAGAGAGATTCTGAATTTCGTTAATTCAAGAAGAATGTTCATCCATTTGATCATGGTCTCTAACCCTCTTGAAGCAACCCCATACCGGTGTTAAAGCTATCTCAATTCTTTTATATATTGGATGAGCTCATGGATCTCATCCTTCGTCATTTTTTCCAATGGCATGATGGGAGGAAAACCTTTTACCACATCGCCATTGGGTTCTAATATGGATTTCCGGATATAGTCTTCGTTTGCTAACATCTTTCTTTCAGTTCCATCTGTCATCACGGTAATGGACTTCCCAAATAAACCCTTGAGGGTGGGACCCACCCTTGGCGTTCCATCAATGCTGTGACAAGCTATACATCCTTTTTCCTTAACGAGTTGAGCTCCAAAAGGTTTTCCCTTGGTAGCCTCCATTTCTTCTTTCCCTTTTTGATACCATTGATTAAACTCTTCTACGGGGAGCGCCACGATCTGGGTGGCCATTTTGGCATGTTGGAGTCCGCAATACTGCGTACAGAACACATCAAAGGTTCCTATCTCAGTAGGCTGAAACCATAAATAATTGGTCATCCCTGGAACCACATCCTGTTTAATCCGGAATGCAGGCGCATAAAAACCGTGAATCACATCTTGAGAAGTGAGTGATAATTTAACAGGCTTTCCCAGGGGGACTTTTAAGTCTAAGCTTTTTATCCCATTTTCATATTCGAAGAGCCAAGACCACTGCCGTGCAATGACCTTAACCTTCATCGCCTCAGCAGGAGCCTTTTTTAAGAAGTTGAAACCTGTCAACCCATAATAAAACATGGTCAGAACTAGTAAGGTGGGCACCACCGTCCAGATGATTTCAAGCCAAATATTTTCATGGATATCAGTCGGTTGAGGATTCTTTTTTTTCTGATACCGGATAACAAAATAGATCATCAGAAAGGTGATCAGACAAAGTAAGAAGATCGTGATGGCCAGAATATAGAAAAAAATTTGATCAACAACTTCTCCGGACAAACCAGTCGTCCACGATATGAACATGATCTTTTTCCCTCAACGAAAAGCGATGTCAGTAAAAGTCAATCCGATGAATATCGTTAGAACTGCTAAAACAATAGGAATCATGAGTTTGAAAAGTAGACCTGTTTCATATTTGAGATGCATGAAATGGCTGAGCACCAGTCCTGATTTCATGGCAGCAATGGCCAAGACAATGACAATACTCAAACGGCCTAAATTCATCCCTGCCATCGAGACGGTCATTCCCGTCAGAATCATCAAGGCAACCCAGACCCAAACGTAGGTTCTATATTTCATCCTTTGAAATTTTCCTTCTTCTGTATTCCCTTAACCTCCTTCAAATCCTTCCCCCTTTCCAGAGGAGGATTAGGTGATCAGGTAGAATAGAGGAAAAAGGAAGATCCAGATAATATCGACAAGGTGCCAGTACAATCCTGAGTTTTCCAATGGAACGAAACGATTTTCGTTGATCTTCCCTTTCGCCATTGAAACCAGCATGATAGAAAAGATAAAAATACCTACCAGCACATGGAGGCCATGTAACCCGGTCATAGAATAATAAAGACCAAAGAAGAGAATATCCCCTTTACTACCTCCTAAGAGGCGAGGAGAATTGGGGTAGAAGCCGTGTTCGATCTTGGCTGTCCATTCAACATATTTGACCGTAAGAAATAGAATTCCAAAAAAAATGGCGACGACGAGGAAGAGCATCGATAATTTGCGTTTCCCCCTTTGAATAGAAAAAATGGAAAGGGCCACAAATAAGCTGCTGGTGATGAGGATCAGGGTGTTTAATGTTCCGAGGACTCGATTCAGTTCCCATGCAGCCAGATGAAAGTCTAAAGGATTTTTGTAGCGATAGGAGGAATAGAGAAGAAATAATCCCCCAAACAGAAGAATCTCTGAGAGGAGGAAAAGCCACATCCCTATTTTCGAGCCGGTGTTGTCTCTGTATTCTTCCATTGCGATGATTTTTTAACTTTTTAGCCCAAAGGTTTGTTATAAGGTTTCAAGGATTCGAGGATTCATGGGTTCAAGTTTATTTAAGCAAATGATTTAATCACTTGATTCCGAGGCCCCTTGAACCCTTTTAGACTTACTCAAATTCATAAGGTCCTTTTCCCACGACAGGAATCTTTTTAAAATTTCCCGCAGGCGGAGGCGAAGGAATCTGCCATTCAAGCGTGGCACCTCCCCAGGGATTATCTATCGCTCTTTCACCTTTCCGAAGGGCATGGAAGAGATTGAGAAATATCCAGATCAGTCCAGCAATGAGAATCCAGGACCCAATAGTGGAGATTAAATGAAGCGTATAAAATTGCGAAGGATAGTCATAATACCTGCGGGGCATTCCTTCCCAGCCGAGAATCAGCATAGGGAAATAGAGGATATTAAATCCGATGAGTAAGATTAGCCAAGACCATGTGGCACGTTTCCAGTTATACATTTTCCCAAACATCTTCGGAAACCAGTAGTGAATGGCTGCCAGGAAGCCAAATCCCATCCCGCCGAAAATGATGTAGTGGAAATGTCCGACAACCCAGTAAGTATCATGGAGGTGCATGTTCACAGCGAGGGCACCCTGAATAAGACCTGTGAGTCCCCCAATAGAGAAGAGAAAGATAAATGTGAGGGCAAACAGCATCGGCGGCTTCAGTTCAATCGAGCCTTTATATAATGTAGCCACCCAGTTGAATACCTTGATCGCACTGGGGACGGCGACTAAAAATGTCAGCAGGGAAAAGATCAGACTGGCAAGGTCGCTCTGTCCGCTGACGAACATATGGTGACCCCATACCAGGGAACCCACACTGGCAATGGCAATGCTTGAAAAGGCAATCGCTTTATATCCGAAAATATTTTTCCTGGCAAAAACAGGGATGACGTCGGAAATCACCCCCATGGCCGGAAGGATCATGATGTAGACCGCCGGATGGGAGTAAATCCAGAAAAGATGCTGGTAGAGCAGGGGATCTCCGCCTTTGGCAGGGTCAAAGACACCCACACCAAAATATCTTTCAACCATGATGAGGACTAAAGTAATCCCGATCACAGGCGTGGCAAGAATTTGAACCCAGGCCGTGGCATAGATTCCCCACACAAAGAGGGGGAGACGAAACCAACTCATACCAGGGGCTCGAAGCCGATGAGTGGTGGTCACGAGATTGACTCCGGTCAGGATAGAGGACATGCCCAGGACAAAAACTCCAAAAACCGCAAGTGGAACATTGACGGTTGTCCGGAGGCTGTAAGGCGCATAAAAAGTCCAGCCCGTATCAACAGGTCCTCCC
>CAZEKS010000041.1:0-10928 GCA_964512795.1 uncultured Syntrophaceae bacterium | reverse complement strand
CGTCTCGGGGATCGGTCAGGCGGCAAAGGCTCCGCATTATCTCAACGCGAACGTTTTTAATGGGCTTCATGGCCGAAGCGTACCGGTGGCCACAGGAGCGAAACTGGCCAATCCCAACCTCGTTGTGATTGCAGAGAGCGGAGATGGGTGCGTGTATGGGGAAGGAGGGAATCATTTCCTTTCGGCAATCCGGCGCAATGTCGACATCACCCTTATTGTACACAACAACCAGGTCTATGGTCTCACCAAAGGCCAAGCAAGCCCCACCTCCGATGAGGGCTTCGTGACAAAGACCCAGCCAGAGGGTGTGGTAGAGACGCCATTCAACCCTGTGCTGATTGCTGTGGCCATGCGAGCCGGCTTTGTTGCACGAAGCTTTGCCGGGTCGGGAGACCACCTCAGCGACATTCTGATCCAGGCTATTGATCACCAGGGATTTTCTTTGATCGACGTTCTACAACCCTGCATCTCATTCAATCGGATCAACACCTTCAAGTGGTACCAGGATCGCTGCAAGCCTCTCCCCTCCACTTATGATCCAACAGATTGGGAGGCGGCTATGCGCGAAGCGATCAAGTGGGGAGAAGAGATACCCATCGGCGTGATCTATCGAAACGAGAGGCCTCCTTTTGAAAAGCATTTTTCTGCTTTGAGAAAGGGAGCCCTGGTGGAACAAGAGGTTGATCGTTTAAAACTGAAAAAGGTGATTGAAACCTATGGGTGAAGGGTTTAAAGGGAAGGAAATGGGTAAGAAGGAATCGATCAGAGAATAAGAGTGGTTTCAGGGCAACCGTAAAGTCGAAGAGTTGACTCTACGAGATGCCCGTGCTATTAAGGGACGATGAACATTATACGATGAACGATGCACAAAAAGAATTTAGTTTTGAGTTTAAGCTTTGAGTTTTGGTTTAAATTCAAAATTCATAACTCATAACTCAGAATTTTGATCTTTTGTTTAGAGTCTATAGTTTATCGCTCATTTTACGAAACGGGCCTTGTACCATATTAGGTACAGGGCGGGCCTCGTAACCCTAACCTTAGTCTAAAAGTTCGTGGGTGACGTTCCGTTATGAAGGACGGCTTAGGATAAGTTTTCCGCTATGTCACTTATTCACTTAAAAAGGAGGAACTTCTTATGAACGAAGAAATGCCATTTGATTTTAGGAAATTCCAGCCACTCAATATCTCCTTGAGAACCATTCGTTGGGTTATCATCGGAATCATCATAATCATCTTTTTGGTTTCGTCTGTTTTTACGGTGAACCCTGAAGAGGTGGGGGTGATTCGGCGCTTTGGGAAATACACGCGGGTGGCTTCTCCAGGTTTAAATTTTAAGTTACCTTTCGGCATCGAAACGATTAAAAAAGTCCCTGTTGAGCGACAGTTAAAGGAAGAATTTGGGTTTAGAACCAAGACAGCGGGGGTCAGGACAGAATATGCTGCACGAGCCTTCCAACAGGAATCGCTGATGTTGACGGGTGATCTAAACGCCAGTGAAGTGGAGTGGATCGTTCAATTCAGGATTTCGGACCCCTACAAATTCTTATTTAAGGTTCGGAATGCGATATCCACCTTTCGGGACATGAATGAAGCCCTGATGCGGGAGGTGGTCGGCGATCGTTCTGTCAGTGAGGTATTAACGATTGGCCGGGTAGAGATAGCCAGTACCGTCACTGCCAGACTGCAGGAGCTGTGTGATCAGTATGAGACCGGAATCAAAGTAGATCAGGTGGTTCTGCAGGATGTCAATCCCCCAGATCCCGTAAAACCCGCTTTCAACGAGGTCAATGAAGCGCAGCAGGAGCGAGAAAAGTTAATTAATCAAGCCCGGTCTGAATATAACAAGGTGATTCCCAAAGCCCGGGGGGATGCATCGAGAATCATTGAAGAGGCCAGGGGATACGCCGTAGAGAGAGTGAATCAGGCCCGCGGTGAAGCTACTAGGTTTAACGCGATCTTCAAGGAATATTCTATGGCCCCTGAAGTCACCCGGCAAAGAATTTACCTTGAGACCATGAACGATGTCCTCCCAAGAGTGGGAAGGAAGTTAATTACAGATAAAGAAACCACTGGTATTTTACCATTATTTCAATTCAGCAAGGAGGAGGCCAAAGAAAAATGAATAAACCGACATCTATGATCATTGGGGCAATCGTTATTTTGGGGCTGATCGTTCTCTTCTCTGCCACGTTTGTTGTGGATGAAACAGAGCAGGCGATTATAACCCAATTTGGAAAGCCGGTGGGCGACCCCATTACAGAGCCGGGGTTTCATTTTAAAGTTCCCATCATTCAAAAAGCCCATTTTTTTGACAAGCGATTTTTAGCGTGGGATGGCGATCCTAATCAGATCCCCACCAAAGATAAAAGGTTTATCTGGGTGGATAGTTATGCGCGCTGGCGAATCATGGACCCTCTTCTATTTTTTCAAAGGGTGAGGGATGAACGGGGAGCTCAGACGAGGCTGGACGATATCTTAGATGGTGAAACGCGCAATGCGATTGCCAATAACAATCTGGTTGAAATTGTCCGTTCGACAAATCGAGAATTAGAGATGAGCGAGGGTCTGGAGGAAATGAAAGAATCCGAGATCAATCTTAAGATCCAATTAGGCCGGGAAAAGCTGACCCGGTTGGTTATTGAAGCGGCTTCTCCACGCCTACAAGTCCTCGGGATTGAATTACTCGACCTTCGCTTCAAGCGAATCAACTATGTTGAGGAAGTCCAGAAAAAAATCTATGAACGCATGATCACGGAACGTAAACGCATTGCCGATAAATTCAGATCGGAAGGCCAGGGGGAGGCGGCAAAAATTATAGGGGATAGAGAGAGGGATTTAAAAAAGATCCAATCCGAGGCGTACCGAACAGCGCAGGAAATTAAAGGGAAAGCAGATGCCGAAGCAACGGCCATCTATGCTAGGGCATACAATCAAAGCAATGAATCCAGAGCCTTTTACCAATTTCTTAAAACGATGGAATCCTACAAAAACACCCTGTCCGAAAAGGATTGGCTTGTTTTATCCACAAAAGGCGATTTCTTTAAATTTCTCCAAAACCAATCTGGAAAGTAAACCCCGTTAGAAATTCCAGCGGGGCATTATACCCCGCCGGAATTATCTAAAATGTAACCCCGCTGCAGAGCAGCGGGGCATTATTTCTAACGGGGTAAAGGGGGGAAAGTCATTCGATTTAATTAACGGCCTATCATTCCTGGGGAAGAAGAGAGCGCCATCTCTTGCAAATAGGATGAATAGGAAGGCCCGGGTCCCTGCCTGCCGCAGATAGGGAGGGGCACAATATGGAATAATAGTCTTTTGGCAGAAAGGCCCGTTCCGTAGACAGAGCGTTCCTCATCGATGCCACCCCGTTGGACGATTGCACCTATTCTTCACGCTAAATAATAAATTCCCTTTTCACTTTCAGCGAAAGGTTCATCATTTTCAGATGTGAGAAATTTGGTCTGGTCCTTCTTTCTTTTCCCCTTTCTCCTTATAATGCCTCTCGAGGAAGTCTTTGGCCAATTCCCTCCCCCCCCATCCAAAGGCAATGGCAAGGGCGAGGACAATTCCACCAAAAGTAATGGTGAAGGCAACGATGATCACTTTCTCCGCAATGCCTAAATGATAGAGAGCCATCGTCAACGAGAGGACAATAATGAACCATCGAACAGCACGACTTAAGAATTTAGCTGATTCCATCTGGGCATTGACCGCCGCAATGAGTATGGCCTGCCCCAAAAAGACGGCAACCAAATATCCAACCACCAATATGAGGATGGCGGCAAAAAGGTGGGGGAGGTAATTAAAAAAATGGGTAATGAAGTTTTGGGTGGCTGCTACTTCCAGGGCATTGATTCCTAAAATGAGTGTGATGAGAACAACGACCCAAAAGAAGAACCGACTTAAGAGAATGGCAGGGGAATAGGCTATCCCCCCCTTGGAAAAAACTTTGGAAAAACCCCACCGTTCGCTCACCCTGTCAAATTGAATCGCCCTTAAAAACCGAAGGAGAACCACCCTCAGAACCCATGCGATGAAAAACCCCACAATGAGAATGGTGATCATCGCCAATAGATTAGGCAAAAAGGTAAGGACTTTCCCTAAAAATTTATTAAAAGAATCTGAAATAGCTACTCGCCAAACCTCTCCCATACGATTCACCTCCTATTCTCCCCCAGCCCAATGCTCGACGAGATAAGGCTTCATCTCCTCAAAGATTTGGCAAAGGGACTCAATATTCTCTTCAACCTCCCCTGCGGAACTTTTCTGATTTTCCTTAACGAACGACGCCACACGGCCCAGATAGAGAGGGATCATCGATTTTAATAAATGGTCACGATGAACCGTTCCCCTGTGATAGACAATCGCAAAGTCATAGATGATACGAACCCATAAGTCTTGGGGGAAAGAGAAAGCTTCATCCGATAATCTTGCAATGGATTCCAACCAATGGGCCGCCTCAGGGAGGAATACCTTCCTCCAGATTTCCATCAGATCCTTAACACCCAATCGAAATTGTCCTATCATCCGTCCCACGTCAACGAACATGGGTTCCACCCCCACTTCGTAATGAAAACCGAAAATGGGAACGGGTTGCGATTCTTTAACCTTTTCCCAAAGAGTCTGGTATTCCCTCATCAAGCCAAAGACCGAAGAGACCACCTGGGTGAACATAGGCCCGAGATCGCTTCCAGGGTCTTTAGCATCATTAATCTTGGCCCCCAAATAGGATTGACATGCCTTAAATCCTTCGGCAATGGCGAGTGTGGTCATCCAGATATCAATCCCGAACCGGGCCACATCGGTTTCCCAAACATTTTTTGTCAAAAAGAATTCTGCCAGCTTTCCAGAGAAACCAAAATCCCCTCCAATCGGCTGACGGACTCTTTTCCCGTAGAGGGCCCGCGTCAAGGGATAAACGATACTGTTGGTGATGGTCCCATCGAATTTATGTCGAGCATAAAGAGGGGCAACGTAGTCAAACCCTTCCTCGTAAATAGGCATGAGGAGAAGTTCCATCCATTCCGGAGTGATCGACCTCAAATCTGAATCGACCACGGCACAGGCCTTTGCTTTAAGAATTCTGGCGGCCTCGAAAATGGCGCGGAAGGCGCTTCCTTTCCCGGGGATTCCGTCATAGGGAGTAACAATCTTCTGGATGGGATAGACAGGGTGGGAGGCAAGAATGGTCTTAAAATCTTCGATCTGAACCCTCCTCACCTCATCTTGAGTGCCATCGGTTGAACCTCCATCAGAATTGAATAAAACCGCTTTTGCCCCTGGAAAGTGTTTGGCAAGCCCGGCCATCACTGCCCGCACCACCTGACCGATAGTTCGGGCATTGTTGTAGCTCGGAATTCCAACTAAGATTTCGGTTTCTTTGATTTCTTCCAATGCAATCTGAAACGACTGTTCCATTCCTGTCCAGCCTCTAAATCCAGCACTTCTCTAATATCTCGTTCATTCCGTCTTTCTCGATCCTTCCCATCACTTTTTCCCAATGTTCCATGAAAGTCAAATATTTTAGCCATCCTCCATGCCCCTGGAGAAGGAGGCCAATGTTTGAGATGCTCTGGCGAGATTTCTCCCATTCTCCCTTAACCAAATAATCAAGGTTGAGGAAGAGAGAGGTGATGACGGCTTTGGGGTAAAGCGTCCAATTCAAAAAATATCCTGGATAAGGATCAAGATCAAGCCGAGATCCCTTTTTCATTTTTCCTCGCTCGTAGAGAAATCTTTCAATATCTCCTTTTAGCTCCTCTTCAAAGTAGATCTCGGTCCTTTCGGGGTGAAGGTGTTTGACTCTCAATGCTTTGTCAAAAAAGAGATGAAACCCCCGCTGGCTGGCATTGATGAGGTAATCCGTATCTTCACCTCTTGGAATGTAGGGATCAAAAGGAATACTGCGAAAAAGAGTACGATGCAGGACGAGATTTCCACCCAGAAGCATGGGGGAAGGAACGAGCCGATCTTTCGAGGAGAGGACCTTTTCCCAAACCCGGTTCATCCATTTTGTCTTATTCCATAGAAATCTCCACCAGAGCCGTTGTGATGGGAGAAGAATCGTCCCGTCTGGGTTGACATAAAATCCGCCTTTCCCGGATACCACCTTGCCGTTCCACTTCTCATTCAAATACTCACAGGCAATTTTTAAGTATTGGGGTTCCTCCACCACTTCATCGCTATCAATAAAAATGACGACATCCTTGGAGAGGGCTTGGGCAAGAAGGAGACCCGTATTGCGGATTTTTGCAAATCCCTTCAGGTCAACGAGGGAAGAAAACTTTTTAAAACCTAATCGATCCAAATAATCTCTCAATTGTTTCAGATGACCGGTGGAAAAAACCAACGTTTCCTCCCTCCTCAGCCCTTTCACTTCGCCGATGAGGAACTTTCCCATCTCTTCGAAGGATTTTTGTTGGCCTTCACCCATTAAGTCAAAACAAACGGGAAGGATAAGGGTGAAATCCTGGTCTTCTAATATCCTCAGACTTTCGATCGCCCTCTTTGCCAACTTCAACCCTTCTGAAAAGGGTAAGTCATCCGGTTGATTGAATTTGAGATAGATCGGAATGATGATCGCTTTTCTCATGGTTCTTTGATTTTGCTTCCCCGTCGATACGGCTTAATCTCCGGATCCTCAATTCCTGATTCAGCAATTATTTTTAGAACGGTTTCATTCCAGACATGAGGTCCCTTTCCCTTCACGATCGTCATATTCTGTACCGACGGCAGTGTCTCCGGTGGAGGATCGTTCTCTCCCTTGAGGAAAATGGGATGATCGACCGCAAAGAACATGGGCATGTCATTCATGCTGTCCCCGATTCCGACAGTGGAGATTGTGAAGAATTGATTCTCATATAACTCTTTCAAAATCTCAACCGCCTTCCCCTTGTCATTTTTCCCAATGATATGGTGAAACCTTCCTCCCCAGACACAATTCATCTCTTTCTCTTCAGTCTTTCTTTTAATAATCTCAATTTCTTTTTCTCCTCCTTCTATCAGAAAAGGCTCATCGTACTCTCTCCTCTTAGCCAGTCCGGCCTCTTCCAGGCTCAAACCACAAAGCGAGGAAATTTCTTTTTCGCTAAGATCAGAGAATCCTTTAATCGGAATTCCTGTCTCTTTTTTAATAGATTCCAAGGCTTCGATAATCTGAGGATGTGAGGTCCCCAACTCTAAAACGAAATATTCATTCAATTCCCTGTCATAGGGATACGGGAAAGAAAAGTAACCTTTAGGAATAAACACAGCGCCTCCATTCTCAGAGATAAAAGGATGATTGTTCTCTAATTGTTTCCGGTAAATTTCAATTTCGGCCCTCGTCTTACTGCTGGAAAGAATAAGAGGAATATTTTTCAGCCGTATCAGATGAAGAGCCGGTTCTGCCGGGTTAAAGGAATAAGCATCCCGATCCAGTAAGGTTCCATCCAGGTCTGTAAAGATGACAAGTTTAGGTGTTGTCATCATCGACTGCATTTTTCAACCTCTCCAAAAAGTCAGGGATGGCAGAGGTGACCCGACTCCAATTTGGAATAAGGGGGATGCTAAGAGGATCTTCCACAAAGGCTTTGCTGGCCAATTCGATTCCTTTGGAAAAGGTATCGACGGCAACCCCTTCCTCATGACGGTCAAAATCGAGGCCGTTGACGGCTGCGTCATCATGATATTTAGTGATCGTCTCTTGGGCGGTTCTTAAGTAAGTCGCCTTTAATGTCTTGAGTAAACTCTCTGAAAGATCGATCCCTTCGCTTGCCAGGTTTCTGAAGAGGTTCTTGGCAATATCGGTCGACATTCTTAAAAGCCCTTTGTTAGGATCATCTGGAGAAAGCTCCTGGTGTTTATGCTCATAGTTGTCTGCCAAATCGACCTGGCAGATCCGTCTTAAGGAGCAATTGCGAAAGACCTCCGACAAGACACCTACCTCCAAACCCCAATACCATGGGATCCGATTGATCCGCGCTAAGTCTGTAATCATCGAAAATTCTCCTGCCAATGGGTATCGAAAACTATCGAGATAGACCAAAAAGGGGATGTATCCCAAAAGCCTCTCCAGGGAGCGAAACAATGGGGTGACAAAAAGCCGGGTCACCCTCCCATGCAGCTTGTCCGTCACCCGGGCATAATATCCTTTACAGAACTCATATCCCAAATTGGGATTGACGACAGGGTAGCATAAACGGGCTAAAAACTCCCGGTCGTAGCTGAGGATGTCACAATCGTGCAGAACGATGACCTCACTTTTTTCACTGGCCAGGACATAGCCAAAAGCCATCCAGGTGGAGCGCCCTTTCCCATCCTCTCCTGCTGAGATGTCATTTTTGTTTAGAATGTCATAAAGGGATCGAATCCTTTCCCCATCATTCCAGATGACAGTCGTTTTTTGTGGAAGGACCGAAAAAAATTCTTTGGCATGTTCAAACTCCTTTTCATCTGCTCTTCCCAGAGTCACGATGACCTGATTGATATATTTGACCTTCTGAATCTCCGAGATAATCGTTTTGAGGGCCTTTTCTTTCAGCTCAGAATAAAGCGAAGGGAGAACCAGAGCAATCGGGTTGTATCTCGAATAGAACTCCAATTCCGTCTCCATCCTTTCCAAATTCACTTTTTTTAGACGATGAAGCGTGGTGATCACTCCAGGCTGAAAAAAATCGCTCATAAACCCCTCCCTCCTTTTCTCCTGCTATTTGTCTTCGCTTCGAATCTTTCTTTTCACCTCTCCGAATCCAAGAATCGATATATCATATTTTCATTACAGTAACATTCACTGAATGAATCCCAACTAACATTTTCCTCTGCTTCTATTCTCTCCGTATCATCCGAATGGCCATTAGATACCTGTCTTGACTGCTTCTGCCAGATCTCGAAAAAAGATGATAGGGCTTCTTATGGCTCTCTCGATTTGTTTGCTTCCTTTTGATGGTCCATCTTACTCTCCAGAACCTCGATCTCTTTCCTTAAATTTTTCACGCGAAATGAACCTTTAATAGCGGACGGAATCCAGAGAAGAAGAATGATGACCATCCCCGAGCCGATGGATCCCAGAATGGCATAGACGAGGGAGGTTTCAAACTGCCAAAAAAGAAACCTCATCGTAACCGTTGGAGCCGTTGAATTTTGAATAGCAAAGATTGCTAACACAATGACTACCAAAAAGGCCAATCCGAAAAAGAACTGCATAGATTTCCTCCTCCTTTCTTCTTGAGTCCAACTACGATTATACCTCTTCCCGATTTCTTCTTAGACCTGAAGATCGTGGATGCTTATCTCCAAGCCTCCTAATAATTCTATATATAGCAGTTGCTGTTGTCTACTTTTTTCTTAGCTGAATGCTGGAAGATTTTTAAAGGGTTGGGAAGAGTGATGTGGGTATGAATGCCAAACGAATCCGAAAATATTTGAAAGAGTTAAAGCAGACGGGGTGAACAATAAGTTACAGGCACTCCATCATTGAATTATTGCGGTAGTAGATCTATCCCTTTCGCGGCAATCTCGGTTACACCTACAAATGTTGTCTATCGCATAAGCTCAAGAGTTAACGATTACTGGAAATGTTGCATTCTCGGGGAAAACTCAAAAAACAAGACTTCAGGAAGTACTCAATGAGTTAGCTGAGTCACGTTTCTCTACTTTAGGCTGCTTTATCTCCTTTTGAATGGCAGCTGATAATTCTGAGTAATTCTTTTAGGTCCACATCACCGCATTGTCTGCAAAGATAGAAAAGATGAAACGTCTGCCTCCCAAGGGTGACAGCAACCCCCTGAAGATCCCCCAAACGCCCGCACTCTACACAGTGCTCTGGCTTCTCTTCCACATCATCCTTTTTCACTTTCGATACTTCCTCCGGGAGTTCCTCCCTTTGCGCCGCTTTCCGGATGACTGAACGGTTTTGGAGCTCAAGAGCTCCCTGGCTTCACGGCGGCCCAGCTTCCGAAGCGCCACAAGAACACCCTTCTTCTCATCCTTCGGAACAAATTTGCCCGTCTCCCATTGGTAAACAGCCCCAACACTCACCCCCGCAAGGTTCGCCAGCTCTCTCTGGCTGAGGCCCAAACGCTTCCGAAGCGCCCGGATCAGGCGCGTTGAAAAACGAGCTTTCTTAATCTCCTCGGGAGTCGCGGTTAATTGTGCCTCTTTCTGCTCTAATTGTTTCCGCTGGCGGTCTGCAAATTGCTTGAGTTCCAGGATCGCCTTACGGAATTCTGAAACTGTCCTCTTTAACGAACGAACATCCCGCCTCAATGGAAGCGCAACCTTATTCACTTCCCTTCTCGCTAAACGAACCACCTCAGTCCTAAAGACCCCCTCCATTTTGCCCATGAATCCCTCCTCCTGGGTACATCCTGAAATTGACCTGTGAAGTGGTCAATGCCATTCGGCCTACACCATTGTTTGATGGTTCTCAGTTGTTTGAGAATTACGAGACGAAATCTACACCTTTGCGGAAGACTTGTCAACTAAAGAGTATGGGATGTAACATTTCATTGTGGACCACCGCAATGCTTACAAATTGGGCAGATGATTCGGTGACGCGTTGCTCGGTCATGACCCCAAGATTGAGGATTTCTATTGATACTTCATGGGTCCCCATTCCTACCCATCAATCTCAAGAGAAGTTCGTTCTGATCCCCCTATCGACTTCATGCCGTAATCGCCATTCTTGCCCCCAAAGGTGCAACGAGTCTGACAAAGGAGGGTAGGATTCAAGTGGCGAGAGTGGGTATAAGGAGGATTGGTCGTAGTTGCCTGTTTCCACAATGAAAATAGAGAAGAAACCCGACAAGGTTCCCCAACAGGATGAGTAACAAGAAACCCTAAAGCCGCTAAAGGCTTCACCTACAAGTCCTTATTCTGAATGAACCTGGGAAGTTAACGATTACTGGTGGAAACATATATAATTGATAAAAGAACGGCCCCACGTCGAC
>CAZEKS010000040.1:0-10938 GCA_964512795.1 uncultured Syntrophaceae bacterium | reverse complement strand
GAGGTCATTTTTACAGGAGCCACTACAAAATTTCAACTAAGAAAGGGATTGACTCGATCGAAGAGGCTAAGGCGGTAGAGAGAAGAAAAAAAGAGTTAATTATCGCTGAGGAAAGAAGAAAAGAAAGTGAAGAAAAAAGGAGGATAGAAGCTGAAATATCTGAGAAAAAAAGAATGGATGAAGAAAATAGACTTAAGAGTTATGGTGTCACGGCTAAGTTAACGCCCTTTGAGTTATGTAGCAATCCATTTAAATATGAAGGCAAGACAGCAGTTATTTTCCTGATATTTAAAAGAATGATGGAGAAAACGGTGGGAATTTTTAGTTATCCTGGAAGTGATTGTGAGATATTAGTTTCTAAGCTGCCTTCGAATTTATTTACAATGACTGGGCAGACAGCGAAATTGATAGTGAAGGTCAGAGGTACGACGGAAGTTGTCAATAGTTTGGGAATGAGGTTCAAGGTTCCCTATGTTGAGTATATAGCTTTCTAAGGAGGGGAAAAAACAAAAAAAAGGAGGTAAATGAGTTGTTCGTCAGAATCTGTGGCAGAATTGAAGAATACGCTGACTTTGCAACACTGAGGAAACCTGGGGTCATATTTTTTTATAGGACAGAGGAGGTGAAGGGACATGATACGTAAGACTAATTACACAGCATGGGCTGCAACTTTGGCCACTGCTGCTGAGTTGACACGGCAGAGCTACGATGTAACTCTTACATTCGGCAACACTCCCAAAGTTGATCTACTGTGCTCCGCGAGTGAGAGTGGCGAGCAATTCAAAGTGCAGGTCAAAGGGGTTACGGATGTGAAGAATGGCGTTTTCATTCAAAAGCATTTCTTCGAGGTTGCAACGAAACCCGACTTGTTTTTTGTCATAGTAGAAGTGCCTTCGGATGACCAACCTTTTCGCTTTTTCATTATGACTCACGCACAGGTAAAAGATGCTTATCGGTATTGGTGCGAAAAGCACCCCACAAGGAAAGACGGAAAAGAATATAAGCCAGGGTTTGATGGACTTTATTGGCAGGCGTTCAAGTCCTACGAAGACAAGTGGGACAATTTCAAATTCCTCAAGAAAGCATAATTTTGTGGCTGCAAAACTGGAAGATATTCTAATAAGGTTCAAGCCTCTGAATATCCTTTACTGAGCTTCTATTTTGTGAGGAGGCAGTTAAAAAAGACTGGAGACGCAGCTTGGTACCCTATGAATTTTACTGGCGTGACCCAATAGAAGGATATCAGCATCTCGCAATTTCAAGGTTAAGAAAAAGGGATAGGCAACTTTTTTGAAAAGTAGCCTATCCCTTTTTTACTTTTGAAGGGATTTCGTCGGCAATAAATGCCGACGCTACATATAATTTGAGATTGCTTCTCCCGCTTGCAGGATCGCAATGACAAATTCCCCCAATCCCCTTCCTAAAGGCGGGATTGCAAACTACGGTACACGGACACGGTCACGTCATTTCTAAGTGGTCCAGGGGTTGGGGACCGGTCTCTTGTAGCCTTTTTGGACAGCCAAAATATCGAGATGGAGTGTAGCGAGATCCTCTAAGAGAGGGTCGGATTCTCCCATCTGTCTTAGGTCAATTGTTTTAATATACTGGTGACATTGATTACAGAGGTCCATACGGTAGATCTCCTCTCCCTCTCCATGGAAATAGTGAAGAGATCCCTGTTCTTTGTTGTTACAGAAAGGGCAGAACAATCGATCGATTCTCCATTGATAACGACAATAAGAACAAAGAAGATACCGTTTTCCCACCTCTTCCTTAAGGAGACTTAAGAATGGAAGGGAGCCACAAACTGGACAATAGCCCTTCAACCACATATCCGGTTGGAGGTCACTGCGAAGTTGTTCCACTCCTGCCTCAATCGAAGGCTGGATGCTGCACCGGATTAAGAATGATAAGACGATGATATCCAATTCCGATTCCTCGGCAACCTGTTCAATCTCTTGTTCTTTAACTCCTTCCTTTAATAATTTCCTCAGGTCAATTCTTTTATTGTCGATAGCTTCTTTGACTTTCTTAACCTGTTCAGCCATATGGGGGTTTGCCTCTTTTCCAATCTGGCAGAGGTTTTGAAAGAGTTGGGTCGATGCATCGGTATCTACTGGGAAATCTTCTTTCTGAATCAATGAGAAGCCTTCTTTGGATAAGAGCTCTTTCCATTCCTTCTTAAGATGTGTGGGATCAATTTTTAAAGAGGCTTTTACTTTATCTTGTGCCTCTTTCACCTTTTGGTAGAAGTCCAGAATCTCTCCATAGCCTGGTCTTTTCTTTTTAATCTGCTCAATTCGTTTTTCTATTTTTTCCAAAGGAATCTCCTTGATAGAAGACTTTTTATTATCACCGAGCATTCAATTTCAATCATGTCATTCCCGTGTAATCGGGAATCGAAAGGACTGGATTCCCCCGTATCAAGTACGGGACAGGCTTATCAAGTCCGGAATGACAAAATATGTCAAGTCATTTCTAAGACACCAGAATAGCGAATGTGAAAATATTTTCCGAATTGTTCGTTTAATTCGGTATCATTCGATAGAATTCGTGTCCTTGAAAAGAAAAAAACGGGCTTGTTTCGGGACTCCCGACCAAAACAAGCCCTTAATATAACCCCCCTTTGATAGCGTTTTATCCGATTATGTGTCGAAGATCGCTCAAAGGTTGAAAGAGACGTTTGAGCGCCATCTTTCTTGTGATCCCGATCGTATTTTCTGCGACAGCAAATTTATGATACTTCTTGGGATCATCCGCGAGAAGATAGATCACTCGCACATCATCGGGATTGGCAAGCATCGCATCTTTATAAGTGCCTTTCACTTCTGCCAACCTCTTATTTGCCTTCTCCAGCATTTCCTTGCGATTACCAAAATTCATCGCTCCGGTCGGGCAGGTTTTAGCGCATGCGGGTAGTAAACCCTCTTGTGTCCGGTCGAAACACATAGTACATTTCCCCATGACCCCTGCCGTAGAATGGAATCTTGGAATATCATAAGGACAGGCTTCCCGAATCTCTTTGAAGTCAGCCGGTTTCACCTTCACTTTTGGGCTAAAGATGACTGCCCCTGTCTTTTCATCCTGTATAATGGCTCCTTTGGCCTTTCCATCCGCCACCTCTTTACAGGGAGGTTGGACACAATGGCGACATTGGTCCGGGAAGAAATACCAGTTTACCTTTTCGCCAGCCACTTCGTTGAATCGAACCAATTTCCATGTGTTAAAAGAAAGATCTCGAGGGTTCTGGTGGCTTCCCCAATTGATCGTTTTTTCCGTTGGCCGTCTATTCCATTGTTTGCATGCTATCTGACAGCCTCGACAAGCAGTACACTTCGTTGTGTCGATAAAGAAAGATTTTCCTTCTGTCATTTATCTCACCTCCCTTAGCCTTTTTTGGCCGGTGTTTTGGTTAGTTTGCGGACATTGGCCATAAAGGCCTTGGATTCCGGAATCATGGTATTGGGATCTCCAACCGTAGGAGTCAGCAGATTAGCACTCTCTCCCCCATCCTTGGGATGAAGCCAGCCAAAATGCCAGGGAATTCCAATCTGATGAACAGTCTGACCAGCAATTTGAAAAGGTTTTAGACGGGATGTAACAATGGCCACAGCCTCCAGTTTTCCTCTTGAAGTTTCTACGATCACCTTGTCGCCGTTGCTAATCTCTTTCAATTTCGCCAACTCCAAACTCATCTCGCAGAACATTTGAGGTTCCGCCTCGATGAGCCAGGGAAGCCATCGGGTCAAAACCCCTGTCTGCCAGTGCTCGGTTACTCGGTAGGTACTGCAGACAAATGGATATTTCGGATCACAAGTCTTAAATGTATCTAATCCCCCCTCAAAAATCTTGACGACCGGGCTAATCCTCTGGTTGGACATTACGTTCTTCTCTATCGGGCATTCCAGAGGCTCATAGTGTTCAGGGAATGGCCCGTCTTTTAAGCCAGGTCCAAAGAGAGATGCCACTCCGTCAGGCTTCATAATAAATGGATAGGCTCCATCAGTTCCCATGGGCGGGACTGCATTATCAGGTATATCTCCTGTCCATTTCTTTCCAGCCACATCCCACTTAAGTAGCGGCCTTTTTGGATCACGCGGATTTCCTTCCAAATCTACAGAGGCTCGGTTGTAAATGATCCTTCGATTAACCGGCCAAGCCCAAGCCCACTCTGGATAGAGACCCAATCCTGTTGGATCGGTCTTCTTTCTTCGAGCGGCCATATTGCCAGCCTCGGTATAGCTTGCTGAGTAGATCCAACTGCCACAAGAGGTCCGGCCATCATCCAGTAGGTAAACAAAGCTTGGAACAAGTGTTCCCTTTTTGTATGCTTTTTTGTCTGCTGGATGTTCTGGGATATCTTCTAAGAAATAACCGTTGATCTCCTTGGCCACTTTATGAATATCGAAATGGCCATTGGTTTCATAATCCCACTTCAAATTCAAGATCGGTTCTGGAAAAGCTCCTTTGTCTTTTTGATAAAGGGCTCGGACTTTCTTAAATAACTCATACATGATATCCCCATCAGGTTTGGCCTCACCAGGGGGATTGGATGCCTTATACCGCCACTGCATCCAACGGCCGCTGTTGCTGATACTGCCTTCTTTTTCCGTAGAAGCGGCACAGGGCAGTACGAAGACCTCAGTCTTGATTTTCTTAGGATCCATGCCCGGACCCTTCCAGAAGGAACCGGTTTCGTTATCAAAGAGATTTACATTCACCATCCAATCTAGTTTGGTCATGGCTTGGCGAACCTTCCCGGCATGAGCGCCTGAACAGGCCGGGTTCATCCCCCAGGCAAAGAAACCCGTGAAGGTCCCCTTATACATCTCATCAAAAAGGTTTAACCAGGAAGCATCCTGGCCCTGATCAAGCTTGGGTAGCCATGAATACCCCAAATCATTTTCTTTAGTAACCTTATCTCCGAATACGGATTTTAGAAAGCTGGCTACATATTTGGGTCGGTTTTTCCACCAGTTGACACTTCGGGGATCCTTTGAAGCTGGGGTGGTCTTGTTATAATCGGCGAGCGTTGCCAAATGCGCCTGGGGCGTTGGCAAATAGGCCGGCCAGATGTTGTAGAGAAGACCCGCGTCAGTAGAGCCTTGAACATTCGACTCTCCTCGCAGGGCATTGATTCCACCCCCCGCAATACCCATATTGCCGAGAAGAGACTGGATGATACACATGGCACGAATGTTCTGCACGCCGACGGTATGTTGGCACCAACCCATAGCATATAATTCGGTTCCAGCCTTATCCGGAGCTCCAGTGGAGCCATAAGCCTTATAAACCTTTACTAAGTCGTCTTCTGGAGTTCCGGTGATCTCTGTGACTTTCTGCAGGGTATAACGTGAATAATGTTTTTTAAGTAGCTGCAAGACGCAACGTTCATGTTGCAGGCTCATATCTCTTCTTGGAATCCCATTTTCATCCTTCTCTAAAGCCCAGGTTGATGCGTCATAAGCCCTTTTAGTGGGATCATAGCCCGAGAAAAGCCCATCATCAAAATTATACTTTGGACTTACAATGAAAGAGGCATTGGTGTAGTTCTTGACATAGAACTCGTCATAGAGCTTATTGTCCAGAATGTACTTAATCATACCGCCCAAGAAAGCGATATCTGTGCCAGAACGGAGCCGGACAAAGATATCGGCCTTGGTTGAGGTACGAGTAAACCTTGGATCCACATGGATAAAGATGGCTCCCTTATCACGGGCTGCCTGAATCCACTTAAAAGAGACGGGATGGTTCTCAGCCACATTACCACCCATGTTCAGAATAACATCGGCATTTCGAAAATCGATATAATGATTGGTCATTGCGCCACGTCCGAACGACTCTCCCAGAGCCGCTACAGAGGGACTGTGTCAGATACGGGCCTGATGCTCAATGTAGATGATGCCGAGTGACCTGAGGAACTTTGAGTAAAGCCAGCATTCCTCATTGTCGAGGGCTGCACTTCCTACTGAAGCAATGCCGTTGGTTCGATTGACCATTTGACCTTTGGCATTCTTCTCGACGAAGCTCTTATCCCGGCTCTTCTTAATGTTGGCTGCCACTTTATTTAAGGCCCATTCCCAGCTGACTTCCTTCCAAGTATTACTGTAAGGAGCACGGTAGCGGACCTTTTTCAGCCGATTATCATTAACAGCAATCTGGAATAAGGATGCTCCTTTGGCACAGAGAGCCCCTTCATTGATGGGGTGATCTGGGTCACCTTCCGTGTTAATTACTTTTCCTTTGGCATCAGTATGGACGATGATGCCACAGCCCACCGAACAGTAGCAGCAGACGGTGGTGGTTGGTTTCGCATCCTTAATTCGAAGTCCCTGGGCATAGACCTCTGCCGGTGAGAGATCGAATCCCAATCTACCCATCACCGATCCTGCGGCTGTGGCGCCTGAGATTTTTAAAAAAGTTCTACGAGTAATTTCCATAGACATCATTCACCTTCCTTTCTTAAAATTTTTAAAACGAGAGTTGATTTCACCCCCTTTCGACTTAGTTTAACAAGGGAGATCACTTAACCTTATAACTTCTTTAAGGTTCCCCCTGTTTGGTCTAAAAGAATTAAATAAATTAAGTTGGATTGAGGACATGTAGATAAGAGACTTGTGAAAGATACCACATAAGATTTTTTTGTCAAGGGGAAAATAGAATTAATTTGAATCGTTATACTTTTTACTATTTATTACTAATTTAACCTAATTATGACTAATTATTACAATTTTATCCTAGTTCAAACTTCTCTATCCTTAAGAATAACGTTGAAATCGCAATCAAGGCTCGCATCCAAAGTAAATCCTGTGGAAACAAGGGAGGAATAGGCATTGATCAACAGGATCCTTTCCCACATTTCATCCCTTACTCCTGTCCCCGATGCAGTTCGTTCCAAATTAAGGTGGAAAAGGGACGGGAGTGCACTCTCAGAAGAATTCAGGCAATCAAGGAATAAATCAAGTTCCAATAACTAGATTCCACCCTATACCTGCCTGCAGCAGGCAGTGCAGGCAGGGATTTTGGCATTTGATTTCAATGGGAAAACAAATCGCTCCTTTTGTTTCTCAAGGCTGGCTCAAGTCTCTCTTCCACCATGTAAAACCTTCCATCCTCATTCAGAAGAATAATGTCTCTTTTCATAAGAATTTGAAGGGCAAATTGCTTATAATCACGTGGTCTCGTTATCCTTTGGAAAAAATTTTGGCTCTCAAGTCCAAGCTCATGCAGCGTCTTGGCGCCATTCATTCCGAGAGCATTGTGTTGATAAAAAATCTCTATTACTTTGAAAATAGCTCTCCTGGGTAAAAAAGCGCGAATGTAAAAAACCCCGCTGAAAGCAACAATCATAAAGATTAAAAATATAAAAACCATACTGTTATTTCCCATCACAAGACATTACTCCTTCCTTTTAGATGTTTCTTTGGATTTTGACATTTGGATTTGATTAACCCATCAGGGTTAGCAGATTCTCGGATACTGACCGCCGGTTAGCATATCGAGAATTCGGTGACCACCGATCAATGTGTGGAGAGTCACTCTCTCTCGATTTTCCTCTGTCACTCTTCCAATGACCTCTGCATTTCTACCAAGAGGATGGCTTTTTATGACCTCCAATAACCGCTCTGCTTCGTTGGGTGGGCAGATGGCGATCAATTTCCCTTCGTTGACAAGATACAGCGGATCCAGACCCAGCAGTTCAGAGATTCCCTTGACCGATTCTAGAACAGTAACTTTTTCCTCTTCGATCACCATTCCCACATTAGTTAATTTTAACCAAAGATATTTGAAATTTCACTAACTATCTCCCTTTCCCTTATCGCGGTGCGGCCTGTTCGGCCTCTCTGAGGGGCTCGGCCAGGTGGCTTGGTCCTAAAAACTCGGTGCTTCTAAAAAATGGGGGTGGGCAAGGAAAATGTGATGCAAAAATGGATTGATATTCTAAGGAGTCTATGATATTCAAAAACTATATCCATAAGGGGGTAAAGAAGGATATGGACAAGGAGACAAAGGAATATTTAGATAAAATATTAATGGGCCTGACCACTCGGGAAGATCTGGAAAAGCTGAGGCAGGAGACGAAGTCAAATTTCCGTCAATTGAAAGAGGAGAACAGTAAGCAAATTCTTGAGTGGAGGCAGGAGGTCAAGGCCGATTTTGAGAAGTTGGCAAGAGAAGGGAAAATGGAAATCGGTCCGATAAAGAAAGAATTAAGAGATGGAATTCAGGAGCTAAAAGTCGAGAACCAGTCTGCCTTCGATCAATCGATTCAGAAAGTGGAATTACTTTTTCAAAAAATCAAAGAGGAGGTAGAGACGCATTGGGTTCATGCCAAGGGTGGGGCCGGCGCAGATAGGGGTGGGTTCAAGGAAGGAATGGAGAGCCTGAGGGACGGGATCCAAAAGGTGTCAGAAGAGGTTACCTCCATCAAAGAGAAGATGAAAGAAGGTTTTGGCGAAGTCAAAGAGGAATTAGGTTCGATGATAAAATTCTCTTATGCAGATTTGGAGAAGAAATTTAACGCCTTAGAGGCGAGAATCAAAGCCCTCGAAAAAATGGTTTTTCCTTAATATTTTTGTCTGGCCTATTATTCCTTCCACCCTATCAGTCATTTTTCCGGTAGGTGAAAATAGTAGACAACTATCGGAAAATTTTGTTATATTTTGGGTGTACGTTCGGGGTCCTTGGAGTGAAGAATGAAAAGCAGTATCAGAGAACGGAAATCCCCAACCACTTCCGATCTTCCCGATTTTCTCTTTATACCCTCCCGCAAAGGTAATCACACAAACAGTCCTGTAAGCAGGGTGGGGGCCACAGGCAACTCCGATCACACGAAAATCTGAATTGAAGATATTTTTTCTGTGTCCGCGACTGGGAACGCCATCGTCTATGATAAGACCCATCACGATATCTCGAGCTTGATCACTTCCGTAGGATATATTCTCGCCAATGCTTTTCTCCCAAGTCCCATAGCGATTTACTCTATCCGAGGGTTGACTTCCATCACTCCCCTTGTGTTGGCCGGAGCCTGCTGATCCTTAACATGATCCCTTGCTCCTAAGGACATTCCCTCCGATGGGATAAGGGGAGGAAGAGGTTGTAGAGAGTGAAGAAAGCGAATCGCCTCAACAACTGCTCTCACTCCTTCTTTTATTAGTATGGGAGTCTTTCCGGGAAGTCTAAGGATTCTCTTATCATAATACTTCCTACATTGTTCAAGGAGAGAAGCGTAGTCTTTTGGAGCCGTTCGGGCCATGTTTATCTCATAAACCACTGCATTTTCCAAAGGCGAGAGAAATTTGGCTTCTTCAACGCTGCTGGATTGGGGGAATCCAAAAGTGGGGTTGAACAAGAGAATCAGGAAAATCACCGATGAGGTTTTGGAGGACAATCTTATATTCCCGAATTTTCTTCGTTTCCTATTTAGCCTAAAATAAGAAGGATGAAAGGTTATAGGAAAACCCCTTACCTTCGGTTTGATTTCTTGAAAAGACGTTTGGCTTTAAGAAGATATTCAATGTCCTGTTCGTCTTTTACATTTGGTTTCCTAATCTTTTTGAGCCGGATGAGGTCGTCAATAGAGGGGATTCGGAAATTAACATTTTCTGTGGGGTCCTTCTTAATGACCGAGTTCTGGTAGCAATCTTCAAACTCAATTGTCTCACCTTCAATATTTCTAACACTCTTTTGGAAGAAGAAATCAAATTTTTTCAATCCCGAAAACCCGCTTACGATGGGTTTTTTCGTATCGGGAGAATGAGAAGTCTCTAAACCGAGTTTATCCAAGAGCAAAGAAAGAACCCTCTTCTTATCTTCTGGATGAATCCAAAGGTCGGTGTCGGCTGTTAGAACTGGCCCCCCATAAAGGATAACAGCACGACGACCGATGATAAGGTATCGGATTTTCTGGTGATTAAAACTTCGTATGAGGTCAAAGAATTTAACTTCTTTTTCTGGTTCCATCTTTCTTTAGACCGAATTTATTTATAAACAATTGAATCTCTTCCCACTCTCGATCGATATATCTTAATCTCTCGCAAGGAGAAAATTTTGAAAACCAGAGAAGGTCCTGGGCAAGCTGGCGTTGCCGCCATACCGGGATATCCTTTAGGGATTTTGGATATACGATCTTTTTTGAAGCCACCGACTCTCCTTAAATAAATAATATTTTAGCATTTTTAGGAGGAATTTTGAATATAAAAAAGAAGGGTGGTTCTGCTTAAACATTTCATTAAAACAATGCCTGGACAAATTCAGAGGCGTTAAATTCCTTCAGGTCATCGATCCCTTCGCCCACGCCAATATACCGGATTGGAATTTTCAGCTCTTCTGTGATTCCGATAATAATTCCTCCCTTGGCTGTTCCATCCAGTTTGGTAAGGGCGATGCCTGTCACCCCCACGGCTTCATTGAAGAGTTTCGCCTGAGAGATTGCGTTCTGTCCGGTTGTGGCGTCAAGGACGAGGAGGATCTCATGAGGCGCCCCTAAGCATTCTCGACCGACAATCCGTTTCACCTTTTTCAACTCTTCCATGAGATTGACTTTGGTGTGAAGCCTCCCCGCTGTATCAATGAAGACAAGATCAATATCTCTGGCCTTGGCAGCGTGGATGGAGTCGAAGGCCACAGCGGAGGGATCTGATCCTTTGGATTGTTTGATCAGATCGGCTCCTACTCGATTTGCCCAGATCTCGAGCTGCTCGACCGCAGCCGCCCTAAAGGTATCCGCGGCGCCGACCAGTACCTTCTTCCCCTGCGATGAATATTGGTAGGCAATCTTTCCGATGGTGGTTGTTTTACCGCCGCCATTGACTCCAATCACCATGAAGACAAATGGTTTTGTCTGGAAGTCGATGGAAAGGGGCTTCTCTCCTGACTTCAAAATCCGAAGGATCTCCTGCTTGATAAACTCTTTTACCTTTTCAGGCTCCTGAAGCT
>CAZEKS010000039.1:0-11056 GCA_964512795.1 uncultured Syntrophaceae bacterium | reverse complement strand
ATCACATGTTAGCGAATTACCTTAAGGCATGGTTTGCCATGGCTCCAGATGTAACAACTGGTATCGAACTTACCGGGTGGAAATTGATGGACTTTATACAAACACCTGCTCACTAAATGGGAGGAAATCTGAAGCAGATCTTGTGGCTATGAGAATTTAATGAAGCTGTAATTTCAGACTTAAATGATCTCATCCCAAGAAAAAGTCGATCAAAACTCTCTGGTGACAATGTAAGGCACAAGGGCGAGGAAATAAGATGAGGCCCTTGTGCCTTACAAAGAAAGATAAAAAAAGTAAACCCCGTTAGAAAGGACGGGGCTTTGGCCTCATTCTTAATAAGGAGTGAACCCCGTTAGAAATTCTATCAGGGCAGTAAATCCCACCGCAGAACAGTGGGGCATCATTTCTAACGGGGTGAACATTTGCTTCCGATATCCCCGCCATAAATGGCAGGGCTTTCTAACGGGGTAAACTCATAAAAAGGGGTGATAAGAATTTTGCACTGTTTCGAAGGACCATGGACGATTGGGGTAGGAGGACGGTGAAGGAAAGAGATTCATGATAGAAAAATGGAATGTAATCCCAAAATGATAATGTCCTAAATAACCAGTTTAGAAATGTCCTCTTTTAACTATGCTAAGATGCCCAATTTTATGAGAGGGCATAATGGCAGGAGAGGACATGATCCATGGTGCGTCAGGGAGAACTAAGGCGGTTACACGTCATCCGGAAGGTCTTGGAGAGGGTCATTAAGCAGGTAGAGGCAGCAGAGATTCTTTCTTTGAGCGGTAGGCAAATTCGGAGGATCGTGAAGCGGATCAGGAGTGAAGGCAGCAAAGGGATCATTCACAGATCGAGAGGGAGGCCATCAAACCGGAGGATATCTCCTAAGATTAAAGATAGGGTCATCCGACTTTACCGGGCACAGTACAAGGCTTTTGGGCCGACGTTGGCTTCGGAGAAGCTTCTGGAAAGGGATAGGATAGAGATCAGTGATGAGACCTTACGGAGGTGGCTCATCGGAGGCAGGGGATTGGAAGAAGAGCCGCAAGAGGGGGAGACATCGTCAGTGGAGGGAGCGGAAGCATCATGCTGGGGAGATGGTACAGATGGATGGGTCTCATCACGCTTGGTTTGAGGACAGGGGTAGTCCCTGTGTTCTCATGAGCTATATTGATGATGCTACCGGGAAAGCCTTTGGGAGGTTCTATGAGTATGAGGGGACGGTCCCGGCGATGGATAGTTTCCAGCGTTATATTAAGAAAAACGGTTTACCGATGAAGGTATATATTGGATAAGCATTCGACCTATAAGTCGACGGCCAAGCCTTCGATTGAGGATGAGTTAAATGACGCGGGGCCGTTAAGTGAGTTTGAGAAGGCTTTAAGGGAGCTGGGAGTAGAGGTCAGTCATGCCCATTCGCCGCAGGCCAAGGGGCGGATTGAGCGACTCTTTAGGACCCTTCAGGACCGGCTGGTCAAGGAGATGCGCTTAAGAGGGGTCAGGACGATTGAGGAAGGCAATCGGTTCTTATTAGAGGAATATCTTCCTCTCTATAACAAGAGATTCTCTGTTCAGCCCAAGGAGAAGCTGCTTGAAAATTATTCATAGTACAGGAGAAGAAACAAAAAGGAGGACAAGATGACTATAAATGGTTACCTTGGAAAGATTTTAAGGGTCGATCTCTCAAAGGGGAAAATAGCCACCGAGGATCTGGATGAAGCCACTTTAAAAAAGTGGGTGGGTGGCGTAGGACTGGGAGCCAAATATCTTTACGATGAAGTTCCTCCCGGCGTGGAATGGTCAGACCCGGAAAACCGTCTCATCTGGACGACCGGGCCTCTGGCCGGAAGCGGGGTCCACGGAGCGGCCACTTTTAATGTTGCTACCAAGGGACCCATGACCAACCTTGCCGGCGCTTCCCAAGCGAACGGGTTTTTCGGGGCCTACCTGAAATTCTCCGGTTTCGACGGAATCATCTTTCAGGGAGTATCGCCTCATCTGGTCTATCTCGAAATCAAAGGCGGAAAGGCGGAGATCAAAGACGCCAGGCACTTGGCTGGAATGGATGCCTGGGAAGTGGAGGATACCCTCCGCAAGGAACTGGGGGTCAAGGAGCGGGATGTCAGTATCTATTGCATCGGCCCTGCGGGAGAAAATAAGGCCCTTTATTCAGCCATTGTCGGAGACCGGGGCCATCTGGCAGCCCATAATGGGGTGGGTGCTGTCATGGGGTTAAAGAATTTGAAGGCGGTGGTGGCTCATCATGGAAGCCTCAATTTCGGAATTAATGACCCGGAACGAATGAAGAAAGCAAATCATGAGATGTTTGAGTTTTCAAAGACCTTCGGACCCTTTTACCAATGGGGCACAGGAGGAGGGTTTTCGATGATCTACGGCATGGGTGCCCTGCCTGTGAAGAATTTGACAACGAATATTTTCCCTGAACATGAGAAGATGAACGCTCAGTATATCAGAACCCATTTTGAGGTCCGTTCTGTTCCATGCTACCGGTGTGCCTTAGCCCATGTTAAAGAGGTGAAGGTCACGGAAGGTCCTTATAAGGGATTTGAAGGGGAGGAGCCTGAGTATGAGTGTTTAGCCTCTTGGGGACCTCAGATTGGGAATACCGATCCAGGGGCTGTTGTTATGCTAACCAAAGAAGCTGACCGCCTCGGAATTGACTGCTGTGAAGGCTGCTGGTGTGTGGGCTGGGCCATGGAATGTTATGAAAAAGGAGTTTTTACAAAGAAAGAGACCGATGGCCTTGATCTGACCTGGGGCAATGTGGAGGCTGTGAAAGTGCTGCTCAACCGGATCGCAAAGAGAGAAGGTTATCTCGGGAACCTTCTTGCGGACGGCGTCATGAGAGCGTCAAAGAAGATCGGCGGTGAGGCGGCAGACTGGGCCGTTTATACACTGAAAGGGGCAACTCCAAGAACACACGATCACCGGGGAAGGTGGGAGGAATTATTTGACACCTGTCTGACCAACACGAGCACCCTTGAATCAACCTGGGGAGGTATCCATCCTCAGTTTGTTGGTTTAACCCCGGTGAATGATCGTTTCTCCCATGAGGAATGGGCACCCTTGATTGCTAAATATAACGGAATTCGCCAATTTGATGACTGTGTGGGGACATGCCGGCTTGCATCGATCAATCCAAACCATGTCTTGGAGTGCTTTAATGCCGTCACCGGCTGGAACTGGACTCTTGAGGATGCTTTTACCGTCGGAAGACGGATCGTAAATCTTCTCCGGGTCTTTAATTTCAGACATGGATTGAAGATCGAGAATGAAAGGCCTTCCAAAAGATATGGTTCCGTCCCCATCGATGGCCCTGCCCAGGGAAAAGACATCATGGCCAAATGGGACTATTACGTCAAGACCTATTATACCCATATGGGATGGGACCCGAACACGGGTAAGCCCCTTCCAGAGACCCTGGAGAGGCTTGGATTAAAAGAGATCATCAAGGATCTTAAGTAATGGCCCGTGTCAAAATTGAATTGTGGATGTGGTTTGGAAAAGTGCTCGGGGGGGACTTTCAGTCTCCCTCCCAGATGCGTTCTATCCTCGAAACGGATGTGGAAGAGGGGATGGCGGTAAAGGTATTGTTTGACCGCCTTGCAGAGAGTTACCCACCCGTCGGGGAGAAGGTTTTCAATAGAACAGCAAAGGGTTTTTATCCCAATGTGGTGGTCCTCTTCAACGACCAGGTGATCAGCCTCAATGAGCTTCATGAAAAAATCCTAAAGGAAGGCGATCACTTAAAGATTGTTCCCCTGTATGTGGGGGGATAAAAAATGGGCTTTTTCGATACATTATCCCCGGGAAACTGAAAAAAGGAGGAAAACATGGCAGAAGAGAAAAAGATTGAGGGGGCCGAACCCCGATTTTGCGAAAAGGTTGACCTTTCCGAGGTTTACTTTATGAGATTTCACCCCCACGATGAGATCATGGAGAAATTGAAGGAATTCTGCAAACAAAATAATATCGAAAGGATGGTCATCCTTTCCGGCATCGGAAGCGTTTATGATGTGGCTTTCATCGATCCTAAAAGTGGGGCCGAGATTCCCATCAACAGGGAGAAGCATCTCAACGTCGTTGAAGACTGGGGTCCCTTTGAACTTCAGACCTTGGAAGGGAATATCTTCCCCCTTTACGGGGAATTCGGAGATATGAAGCACGGTGATCTGGTTTTCCATATCCATGGGACTTTCGGGTCCAAATATGGGGAGTTGACCGGTGGCCATCTTATCCGGGCCAAGGTATTTACCACCTGCGAAGTTTTTCTTGCCAAGATCAAGGGCAGCAAGGTTCAGAAGAAGAAGAGCCCTGTGACTGCATTGGCAGAGATGAGGGACGATCTTTAAGTAGAACCTGTGAACAACGGGATCATTGTAGGGCGGAGTGTATTTTCCCTGTATACACTTTTTGGGGCGCGATGGGAGATCATCTCTGCCATGTTGTTATAATAGAATGTATAACCGTATTGTGGGGATCTTTGAAATCCATCTTTGTGAATGCTGAGCGTTGTGTGGCTTGCAGGACGTGTGAGATCGCTTGCGCATTGAATCGATCTTCATTAACCAAACGGCTTCCTGAGGCGATTTACGAAATCCTTCTGCCTCTTTCACGGGTGAGAGTGGAACCCACAGATATGGATTGCGGTTTTCCCATCCATTGCCGCCACTGTGAAGACGCCCCCTGTCTGGATGCCTGCCCATCAGCGGCTTTGTATCGAGACCCGGAAGGATTGGTGCTTCTCCATGATGAGCGCTGTATCGGATGCTGGATGTGTATCATGGTTTGTCCTTTTGGGGCACCCCAGCCTTTCCGACACCTTAGAAAAGTGATGAAATGTGACCGATGCAAAGGGATGGACGCCCCTTATTGTGTAGAAAGCTGCCCGACCCATGCCTTGGTACTCATCGATCCAGAAGATATGGCCAAGGGAAAATGGGATGTTCCCAGGAAGGAGAGCTTAAAAGGGTTGAATTTTATATCGACAAAAGGGCTTTCAAAATAGTCCTAACCGCTATGGCCAGATTCGACATTCACAAGAGGGAAGCTATGGGAAGGTTATCCTGATAAGTCAAAAGAAGTCTATTTAACTTTAAAACTAATTGCAATTGGCGGAAGGATTTGGAACCAGTGGATGCCGTACATAAAAAGAGTCTATTCACAAAAACAGGGGAACTTATTCTGGCCGCTCATGACCTTGGGGAAGGGCTTCTCTGGGAACGTTACGAGCGGCAGTTGCCACTTTGTGCGTTTACAAGCAACGGGCTCAATTGTAGGAAGTGTTTTCAGGGGCCATGCCGAATAAATCCTTTTGGGGATGAACCAAGCAGGGGAATCTGTGGGGCCGACCGGGATCAGATCGTGATGGAGAACCTCTTCCAGGCCACTCTGGAGGGAGTCTTCGAGACTGCGCGATCCTTGAGGCTCACAGGAATCGGAAACACAGCAGAGCAATTCCCAGACATCGCATCAGGGTTACCCCAGGAGACCAGAAAGCGCTTATCAGAAATGGGACTGCTCCCGATCCAGCAGGGAGACCTCTTTGAAGTTCAGAATAGCTTTTTTTCTCATAAAGGTTTTCTTTTCCAGACCCTTAGGGACTTAACCCGGCTTGGTCTGATCCATTATGGTTTTTTAAAACAAGCAGAAGTCTCGATCACCCGGACGAATATGGAAAGATCTCCTTTTCATCCAGAAGGAATCAATCTTCTCATTGTGGGCCAGGCTCCTGTTGACTTTATCCAGAACCTTGAACAACAGGCTCTGCAAAAAGCAGGGGAAAAGAAGATTAACCTTTTTGTCCAAGGGACGAACCAGCTTCCTTTTATGAAAGCAGCCATGGACCACGGTTCTCCAGAACTGGCGCTGGGAATGGATTTAGATGGACTGGTTCTTTCACCCAATGCCTCCCTGCCAGGCATTGAAGATCTAGCAAAGAAATATGGCCTTCCAATCATTCTGCTGGACAGGACAAAACCCTTGAGGCAAACGGTATCTGAAGCCATTGAACAGACATTATTTCACGCGAAGAATGCTGCGCGCAAAACTTCTTCGCGGATGATCCCGGCCGGAGATTCGGGAGAAATAAAGAATCCGATATGGGGTAAGGGTGAAGAACTAAAAAAGGCTTTGGAGTCAGGAAAAGTCCGGGGATGGGTCGTTCTCTTGGGAGAGGCCAATGTTAAACAGACCTTTTTTGAACGAACGCTGGCCTTGATGGAAGCCTCTTTCGCTGAAAAATATTTAGTCCTGATGGGAGGGGATTTGGGATCCGAGATCGATCTTCTCACTGCAGAGCTCAGCAAAAGGAAACCAGGTAAGCTCTCATCCTTTTCTTCAGACCTGGAAAAGGATGGACTGTTTCCTTTCTATCCATTCGGTTCCTCCTTCGAGATACCCAAGGTGGTCTCTTTATTCAATGATCTGGCTGGGAAAAGGGGGATCCATTCATTCCCGGTAATCATCAGCTTTCCCGAGTTCTGGCGGACCTCGACATGGGCAACCGCTATAAGTTTTCTCTCCCTTGGTTTTGCAGTCCAGATCGGCGCCCGTCTACCCTTCTGGGGAAGCCCTTCGATAACAGAGATCCTTCTCAATGATTGGCCCAAAATGACGGGTGGAAAATTGCTGGCATCTCCTGCCTTACCAGATAGCAGAAGCCAGGCCGAAGAGATGGTCTCTTTTCTCAAAGCCAGGAAAGTAAAATAGTTCTAGCGGAATTTTAGTCTCCCGGCAGAACTGGGGG
Organism: uncultured Syntrophaceae bacterium; assembly: GCA_964512795.1. Classification (GTDB taxonomy): domain Bacteria; phylum Desulfobacterota; class BSN033; order BSN033; family UBA1163; genus UBA1163. The sequence goes on along the minus strand of CAZEKS010000039.1, from coordinate 4,284 downwards.
ATGGAATTGATGGAACGATAAACTTTTCTACCATGCGAAGTGTCCGAGTCCATTACATGATCATTGGCAACAGTGCTGCTGGAATTTCGGCAGCCCAGGAGATACGGAAACAGGATCCTGAAGGAAGGATCACGATCCTCTCAGATGAAAAGACATTTGGCTATTCCCGTGTGATGCTTCCTCTCTATATCGCCGGAAAGAGATCTAAAAAGGATATGGTGATCGCACCGAAAACCTTCTATGCGTCACAGAGCATTCGCCTCCTTCGGGGAGAGACGGCTGTGACTGTCGACCCCCATCAGCGGCGGGTTCATTTGCAGAGTGGAAAGCCTCTCCCCTATGATCGCCTTCTTGTGGCCACGGGTTCATCCTCCAAAGCCCTTGATATTCCGGGCGAGGATCTTTCGGGAATTTCTCGTTTGAGGAAGGTGACCGATGCCGAAACGATTAAAGAAGGTCTCCTGTCCTCACGCGGTCCAGTCCTGATCGTCGGAGGGGGACTCGTGGGAGTCAAAAGCCTTGAGGCCCTTTTGGTTAAGAAAAGGAAGATCCATCTCGTCATTTCTTCCAACCGGATTCTCTCCCAGATGCTGGACAAGACGGCCTCCGATTTTTTCCTCAGGACTTTTGAAAGGAACGGGATCCGTGTCCACTTTCATACCGATGTGAAGGCCTTTCAGGGGAGAAAAAGGGTGGAGGGAGCACACCTCTCGGATGGAACGGTCCTTTCCTGTGATTTGGCCATCATCGGTAAGGGGGTCCGTCCGAACGTCGATTGTCTGAAAGAAACAGGCATCGCCCTGAATCAGGGGGTGATCGTGGATGAGCATATGGCTACGAATCTTCCCTCCATCTATGCGGCAGGAGACGTGACTGAGCCTATGGATGTAATTCAGAAGAAGAACCGAGGAAATGCGATCTGGCCATCTGCTATCGAAGGAGGCAGAGTCGCGGGATTAAACATGGGGGGTGTGCCAGCCCTATTTTCAGGGGCACTCCGGATGAATGCGGTGGAGATCTTAGGTGTGCGGGTAATCTCCGCAGGAGATTGTGAGGGAGGGGAGCAAGTCACGTCCATTCAAAACGAGAGATCCCTCTACCGGAAGCTGGTCTTCGCGGAGGGTCGTTTGAAGGGATTCCTTCTTTTAGGGGATATCCGTTGTGCAGGGGTTTTGACATCGCTCATTAAAAACAGAACAGAGGTTACAGTACAGGCTCTGGAGAGAGAGCTGGGTCATGGAGTTTGTTACCGGCCAAGGCTCTATGCCCTTGGAGGCTCTATCCAGACGCATGAGCTTGGAGGAATGAGGAGTTGAGAATCGATCCTGTAAAATGTATCGGCTGTGGAAAATGCAGGTCTTACTGTACCATGCTGGGCGGCATCATGCACTTCGAGAGAAACCGGAGGAATCCGACCCGAATCTATTATGAGATCGACGAGGATGAATGCGTGGAATGCAGTGTCTGCCTACGAAGCGGCTGCTGTCCCACGGAGGCACTCTACCAGCCTGAGCTCGTATGGCCCCGGATTGTGCGGAAAAATTTTAGTGATCCCCTGAGGATTCATCCGGAGACCCGCATCCCTGGCCGGGGAACCGAAGAGATGAAGACCAATGAGGTCACGGGTCGATATCGAAGAGGGACATATGGAATGGCTTTTGAACTGGGCCGGCCAGGAGTGGGGGCTCGGTTCCATGATGTTGAAAAGATGGCCAGGGCCCTGGCCACCCTTGACGTTGTTTTCGAGGAGAACAATCCCGTAACCAAACTGATGGTGGATCGAAAGAAGGGACTTATCAACCGTGAAGTTATAAATGAAAAGGTGCTTTCAGCAATCGTGGAGTTTCTCCTCCCGGCTGAAAAGCTTCCACGGGTCCTGGAAATGGTTGACCATGTTTCCCAAGAGATCAATACTGTCTTTTCAGGGGACATCATCAGCCGGATCGGCGTGGACGGATTCATCCCGTATGTGGATGAAATTCTGAAGAGGAACCGCTATCTATCGATCAACGGCAAGAGTAATGTAGGTCTGGGGAGGCCTCTGGCCACGGTTTGAAGAATTGATAGAGGGGGAGTTTGATGACACACACGCTTCATCGCCGGGGAAACCTTGAGAGCCTCAGTGAGGACTATATCGTGTTTACCATGTCGGCCAAGGGGTTCAATGAAGAGGGGTCGGCTAAAAAAATGAAAGAATTCTTTGGAATTCTCTTGAAACATCATCCGATCAACTACGGTGACATGGTGACAGGAAACCGCTATGTGAAGTCCCAGGAAGAGATCGCTCAGAATATTCAGAACACATCGATCATTCACGGAGTCTTTTCCGATGCAAACCAAGTGATTCAATTACTGAAGGAGCTTATAGAGGCCGATCTCGGAATGTCTGTTGTGGTCACAGGGATCCACGACGAGACAGAAAAATGCTGTCAAAAGAGCGGGGTTCTCAAACATACGGTGGAGCACTCCCTGGGGATCTTCGGCCAGCTTAAGAGACTACCTTCAGATGAAGTCCTTCAGCTGACCACCATGTGCGGCCACGGCATGGTCCCAGCCAACCTCGTCGAAAGAGTCATTATCGAGATCAAGCGAGGGAAGAAGAACCTTAGGGAAGGTGCCATTGAACTGACACGGCCCTGTCACTGCGGGGTTTACAATCCGATTCGGGCCGAACATCTATTGAAAAGACTGGTGCCTCTTATGACCCTGGATGCTTGAGCCCTAAGGCAACTGAACGACTGGAGATGAGAGGAATTGAACCAGAAAGAGAGGTGAGAGAAAAAAAGCCGAAAACAACCAACAGGGAAGAGGTCTGCTTGACTAGCTTATCCGGTTAATTTAAAATTGCAGAATCAGTGCTCAAAACGCTGTCTCAACGATCTGTTTGCCAAAGGAGACTCAGAAGGGTTTTCCATTCCTTTCCATCCCGGGTGACCAAAAAGGAGAAATGGGAGGGGGGATGGAGAACAGAGAAAATTCCCTAAGAACCTCCAGAAAGGATTAAACAAAATGCGAGAAAAAGGAGGGATTCATGTTCAGTCGATTTCTTAACCGAATAGATTTAAGCGAAACATTTTTGACCCGACTCAAACCCGAGGAGGACTTGTTTGCAAGGATTACAGAAATCTACAAGGAAGTCGGTGCAGAACAGTTAGTTATCCTTTCAGCCATTGGTAGTCTGAAAGATGTCGAATTCAGAGATCTTAAGACAGGCATTGACCTGCCTGTTGTCCTGGATAAGACGAACCTGATGATAGAACAGGGGCCGTTTGAGCTCCTGAGCCTGGAAGGAAATGTCGTGCCCATGGATGGACAGCCTGTCCTTCACCTCCATGTCATTCTGGGAACCTCCCATGGCAAGGTGATTGGAGGACACCTCTTCAAAGGAGCGATCTTTACCACCACTGAGCTCTGGTTTGCCAAGGTTAAAGGGACGAAGGTCCACAAGGACAAAAGCCCACTGACCGGACTGACCGAGATGAATGTGGAGGAAAAACATTGACATGAAAAGGAAAGGGGGGAGATGAGAAGCGGAGTGGTACATTTCTTTAAGGAACCAATTTAAGAAAAGGAGGGGCTTATGAGAAAACGGATCCAGACGGTGGGCGTATTTGGTCTATTCTTTATTCTATTCCTTTTTGCTTCAGCGGGGATCTCCTCGGCCCAGGTAGATAAGATTAAGATCGGGGTGATGTATAGCATGACAGGTGCAGGTTCTGCCATTGGAAAGATCCAGCTGGACGGTGCAAAGCTTGCCATCAAAGAGATCAACGATCAAGGCGGTTTGATGTTTAGGGGAAAGAAGGTTCCGGTGGAAGCGGTGATTCGTGATGACGAGACCAAACCTGACGTAGCGGTTCGAAGATTCCGGGAATTGATCCAGGACGACAAGATTACCGCTTTTGTAGGCTGTACATTCGCTCACATCAGCAAAGCCCTCAATGAACAGGCCCAGACTCAACAGATTCTCTTTATGCCGACCAATGGTATACCGGAGTCCATCTTTTTTAAGAAGGAAAAGGCTCCTTATACCCTGAACGTCCTTGGAGCAACCGAGGGGATAGGGAGAGTCTCGGCAGATTATGTGGCCAAGACTTATAAACCAAAACATGTCATGCTTTTTCTCCCTGACTATGCTTATGGCCGGGATGCGGGAGCAGGCGCACATAAGATCTTTAGCAGCAGATATCCGGGGATCAAGATAAGCGAAACCTGGACCCCTGTAGGGGCGCCCGATTTTACGTCTTATATCATTAAGATCGAAGAGGCCAAGCCAGATGTGGT
>CAZEKS010000038.1:0-11067 GCA_964512795.1 uncultured Syntrophaceae bacterium | reverse complement strand
TATTCCTAACGATATGTCGAAAGAAACGATTCTCATACTGGATAAAGAATTTCATGCCCAATGGACGTTAAGAACAATATTGGAAAGCGAAAAATATATTGTCCTATCTGTCGATACAATTGAAAGGGCCTTACAAAATTTTCAAGAGTTTGAAGTGTCCGGTCTGATCACCGAGTATCGAATCGATCACACCCATGCTCCTGAAATCATTCGAGAACTAAAAAAGAGTTTTCCAGAGCTCTATGTCATGATGCTGACGCATGAAAATTTGGAAGAGAAGGAATATGGGGAAATCATGAGCTCTGGTATAGATGATTTTTTTCTAAAGCCAATCTCGAGCCAAAAGATTCTAATCCATCTCAAGAAAGGGCTAAGACAGCGCAAAATACTTCTTCAAAAAAAGTACTTAGAACAAAGATTGAATGAAATAAAAACGAACGGTAGTGGCGGAGAGGCCGCTTTAAGTACAGATAGTCAGTCCCGCAATAAATCATTCACAGTAAGATAGAAAATGAGCCATTGGGGGTAACAAAATGGAAGCAGGAATCCTACCAAAGAGATCTGAGATATCTTCCAACATTCTCTATCCGCTCGACAAGAAAAGTAGAGCGTATACACTTTTTCAGAAGGTTCAAGGAGCGATGCATAATGTTCCTGATTTTAGCGAGACCTGCAGAGCCATTTTGGATGCTGTGATCGATGAAATGGACGCTGAGAACTGTTCTCTGATGTTGAAAGATCCGATCTCCGGCGATTTGGCTATCTGTGCAGCCCGGGGCAGGAATGAAGGGAAAAGTGTTTTTTACCCAGATCGATCAGGCAATGGGAAAAGATTCAAATCAGGAGAGGGGATTGCAGGGTGGGTCCTAAAAGAGGGGCAAGCCATAATGCTGAATGATGTTCATCAAGAACCTCGTTTTGTAAGTGTGGCAGGATTAAATAATGGTCGTAGTAACAATAAGTTAAATTCTCTAATCTGTTTTCCAATCCGAGAGAAAGATCAGGTTGTCGGAGTTTTCAACCTCAGTCATTCTAAGAAAGGGGCTTTTAATGAAGGGGATAAATTGGCCCTATCCTATATTTCCAACCAGGTTGGGGCGGCTCTGACCTCTGCCCGTTTCTTCTTGGAAATCAAGGAAGTAAACCGTTTGATGAAGGACTCCAGGGAAGCCATTTCTAAAGAAAAAGTTGTTCCAATCTTCCCTGCTTCCTCATCCACTTTTGTTGAGGTGGGTGAAGTGACTCGAGAGGAAGGGATCTTTATTTACACCAGCGACAAGATGCATCGAATTAAAGAAATCATTGACCAGATAGCCAATACGGATGTCACGGTGCTGATCCAAGGAGAAAGCGGGGTAGGTAAGGAGGTGGTGGCACGTTCCATTCATCTCAATTCTTTTCGCGGAGAGAGACCATTTGTCAAGGTGAATTGCGCTGCTCTTCCTCAAGAACTTCTGGAAAGTGAGCTTTTCGGTTACGAAAAAGGCGCGTTTACAGGGGCCTATCGTCAGAAACCAGGTAAATTTGAATTGGCCAATGGTGGGACTATTTTCTTAGATGAAATTTCAGAAATAAGCCTTTCCCTTCAGGGAAAACTTCTCCAGGTCCTTCAGGACAGAGAATTTTCAAGATTGGGGGGGAAGAAGGACATCCGAGTAGATGCGCGAGTATTGGTAGCGACGAATAGAAATATGGAAGAGAGTGTCAAGAATGGTCGATTCCGTGAAGATCTTTATTACCGGCTGAATGTCGTCAATATTACTATTCCCCCCTTGAGAGATAGGAGGGAGGAGATCCCAATTTTTGTTGAGTATTTTTTGGACAAATTTAGCAAGAAATACCAAAAAAAGATAACTTCCTTATCCGATAAAATGATGAAGGCTTTTTCCCAGCACCATTGGTTAGGAAATGTGCGGGAGTTGGAGAATGTGATCCAACGGCTTGTTGTCCTGGGGAATGAAAAGGCAATCATTGAGGAATTGACTCTTGTGACCAAGGGAGATTCTATCACTGAAAGCAAGAAAAAGATGGTCCCGGCTAAAAAGGGCTGGCCTTCCTTGAAGGAGGTTCATCAGGAAGCCATTAGAAAAGCAGAGTCTGAAATTATCCTTAAAGCTTTAGAAATGACAAATTGGAACCGTAAAAAGGCAGCCGATATATTAAATATTAGTTATAAAGCCCTTCTCTATAAAATTAAGGAAACCGGCCTCAATAAACGATTTATTCCCAAAACATCCTAAGGTTTAACCCCTGCTATAAAATTTGCGGGAAATGAACGATCAAAAAATCGGAACGGATCTTAATTTGTTATGAAAGATTTCATTTTTGGTGGAATGAAGTGAAATGAATTTAAAAAAAGAGAGTCAAATTTCTACTTTCTTTTGAGAATGGATAAAAGTGGAATTGATTTTCCACTTTGTCCAAGTTTTTTCCACTTTTTCCCCCCTCTCTTTCGAAAGGGTTAAAAAATAATTGTCAACCGAGGCAAGAGAAATCTGTTAATTTTCAAGTGATTAGTCGATATGCAAAAAAACATTTCTCATTGGCATATAGATTGCTTTTTTTTCTGAATCATCATGAAGGACATTTACCAAATCGTTTTCTCTAATAGTTCTAAGATGAATAAAATCAAGTCGATCGTTGATGAAATCGCCAAGACCGATATTACGGTTTTGATCAAGGGTGAAAGCGGAACAGGGAAAGAACTACTGGCTAAGGCCATCCATTCAAATTCTCAACGGAAGGATAAACCTTTTGTTAAGGTGAATTGCGCAGCTATTCCCAAGGGACTTCTTGAAAGTGAACTCTTTGGGTTTGAAAAAGGTGCCTTTACAGGAGCCCATTTAGAAAAACCGGGGAAGTTCGAATTGGCCAATAGTGGGACGATATTGTTGAACGATATCGGTGAAATAGACATTTCCATTCAGGCAAAACTTTTGCAAGTCCTTCAGGATGGAATGTTTTCTCGCTTAGGGGGGGATGGAGATGTCAAGGTGAATACCCGTGTGATTGCTACCACGAAAGATCATTTAGAAAAAACAATAATGGAAGGGCATTTCCGTGAAGACCTATTTTTCAGGATCAATGTAATCAATATTACCGTTCCAGCTTTACGAGATCGTAAAGAGCAAATCCTTCCTCTTTCCCAATACTATTTCGATTTTTACAAAAAAAAATATGGAAGAGAAGCCCCGCCATTTTCATCAACAATGATCAGTGCTTTTAAAGAATACGCTTGGCCAGGGAACATCCGGGAATTGGAAAATATGATTAAACGGATTGTCCTATTTGGTGAAGAAGATACGGTCCTGCATAGCCTTTCCGGTAAAAGGTTGGACGGCGGAAATCATCTTGAATCCGATGGAAATTTGTTTCCCGACCCCTCAGCAGAAAATAAATCTTTCAACTTGAAAGAGGTTTCGAAAAAAGCGGCTGAAGTTGCGGAAAAAGAGATTATTCAAAACACGTTACAAGAGACGCATTGGAACCGGAAAAGGGCGGCTAAATTGCTTCATGTGAGCTATAAGGCATTGCTGTATAAGATTCAGAAATACCGTTTAGATGATCGGAGAGGATATCGAACGATTGAAGAAGAGGCCGGTTGAGAAATTCAAATAAAAATAATATGATTTCAAGAATAGGTTACGAATAGGAGTATGGGGGAAAGATGAGGATGGAAAATGGGGGAGGTAAGTTCCAAAGTGGGTCAGAGGAGACATTCGGCAGAATTCTGAATCGAGATTTATTTCTTTTTCTTTTAAGCCTCGAGGTGAAGCGTGCGCGACGTTATCAGAATTTTCTCTGCCTGATGCTCCTAAAAATTAAACAATTTTTACAAGAGGGTGATGGAGGTGGCTTACAGGCTTGCAACCGGACATTGAGCGATCTATTAGCGGAGGAGATACGTGAAAGTGACATTATTGGTTCTCTTGAATTAAATAAATTAGCGGTCCTTCTTCCTTATGCGGATTCGAAAGCGGGAGCTTCAGTCAAATCGCGCTTTGAAGATACTCTGAAATATTATGATTTTAAAAGCAAAGGCTTTGAAATCATGATTGATCAAGTCTGTTTTCCTGTTAATGGGAGCGATACTTTGGATCTTGTTAAAAAAGCACTGGGTGGAGAATCTGCGTAAGTTAATTAGCTATGTGCAAAGCCTGCCCACCACGGGCAGGCCCTCTTAGCCAGACCTTAAAAAGCAAGGAGTAATAAGATGAGAAAATTATTGAATATCGGAATGATGGGAGTTTTGGTTCTTTTAATGTCCTTCAATAGTGCGTACCCTCAAGCAGGAGAGGAGGTTCCCTCGGGAAAAAAGTTTCAAGCTGATGTGACTGCCGATAGCGACCAATATGTGATTGGACCTGAAGACATTCTTCACATCCATGTCTGGAAAGAAGAGGCTTTAACAAGAACCATTCCGGTTAGGATGGACGGAAAGATCTCCCTTCCGCTTATCCAAGAGATCAAAGCCGCCGGGCTCACTCCTCTCCAATTAAAGGAAGTTCTGACGACAAGGTTTAAGGAATTTATCGAGAACCCAATCGTTTCAGTAACAGTCATGGAGGCAAACAGCTGCAAGGTGTATGTCATGGGTCAGGTTAGAAATCCAGGTGTTTACCGTCTTCGGAGCGAAACCACTGTGGTCCAGATCATTCCCTTGGCGGGTGGGTTCACGGAGTGGGCAAACCAGAAAAAGATCTTGATCGTCCGGAAAGAAGACGGAAGGGAGAAGCGAATTACGGTTAATTATAAAAAAATTATGGGCGGTAAAGACCCGGGTTCAAACGTTATTCTAAAAGCAGACGATACGATTATCGTTCCGTAAATAATAAAAATGATTCAGTGCAAAGTCCCGAATGGGATATCGTGGAATGAAAGGAGATGTTATGAAAAGTGAGAAAATTGTCAAAGCAAGGAGAAGAGCCTGGATTAACTGGACATTGTTTACACTATTTTTTATCGGGATTCCTTCTTTTGCCCATGCGGATATCAGTGATATTCTGTTAAAATTCCACCCCTATATTACCGCCCAAGAAGAATACAGCACCAATATTTTCCTAAGCCCCAATGCGAACAAAATAGACGATTGGATTACCACTGTTTCCCCAGGATTGAGATTTTCCACATTACAGGCGGGGGCTTATGGGATTGATCTGGATGTTACTGGGGGATATACCTATTACGCCAAAAATCACGATTTCAGCTATTGGAGTCCCTCAGGGAGCCTTCACGCCTGGTATGCAGTGATCCCAAGGCTGACTTTTCGGGTCAGGGATTATTTAGTCCGATCGGATGCAGCAAGAGAGGAACGATACGAGAATGAATTAACTGACACTGCCGATACCGAACCAGATCAATATGTTCTTTCTACGCAGAGAGGGGTCCATGCGATCTATCTCCGAAACGTTGTTGAGCCATCGGTAGAGTATCGTTTTGGAAGAGAAAACCTCGCTTCCCTCCTTTATCGAAACAACATCTATAGAAACAAGAACCGTGAGTTCGAAGACAGTACGGAAAATACGATCAACCCACTGCTCAACTACTGGTTCGACGTTAGAAACGGTATAACACTGGAATATCTTCTTACTTTCGGGAATTTTCAAGTTTCTGACGATCTGGTGGGCCATGAGGCGAGGGGTCGTTATACTCACCGTATTGATCCGAAGCTCTCGTTTTTTGGAGAATATACCTTTATAAGGGAGGATTTTAAAGGGGATAGTGTCGATTATGATGTTCATAATCCGAGCCTGGGTATGGAATATAAATTTAGTCCGACACTGACCGGTACAGTCCAAGGAGGTTATTTCTGGCAATTGTCAGATGATGATTCAACAACGAGGGGTCCCTTTTTCCTCGTAAGCCTTATACAGACAGCAGAAAAGACGAGCTATGCCCTCAACGTGGAAGGTGGATACTCCCGGGACTATTTTACATCTGAGAATTTGGGGTTTGAAAAGTACTACAGGGCCTATGGGACGATCAACCATAAGTTAACGCCGAAGATGGATGTCCGCGTTACCGGGTCCGTGGAAAGACCCTGGGACGAGGAGGGCCGGAAAGACTGGATCTGGGAAGGGCGGGCAAGTGCCTCCTATATGCTCTTTCGATGGTTGACGATCGCATTGGAGGGCTCTCATAGGGAGGCTCATTCAAACGTTGAAGGTTTAGATTACAGCGAATATAGCGGAATATTTAGAATAACAGCAACCTTTAATTAATCTAAAGAATGCCAGGCGCCACGGCCTTTACGCAACGCGTTCTTAATATTTAGAGGAGAAAACCCAACATGATTAACACCGGTAAACGTTTCGACATTCAAGATTATTTGGAAATAGGTCTTCGACGGAGGTGGTATATCATCATTCCCTTTGTCTTCTCTATTATCTTGGCTTTTGCTGTTTATAAGTATCTACCAAAAGTCTATAAAGCTACCACTTTAATCTTAGTTCAAAGTCAAAGAATCCCAGAAAATTATGTTCGGGCGACCTTAACCGAACCTGTGACCGACCGGTTAAACACGATTAGCCAGGAAATTCTCAGCCGTACAAGATTGGAAAAGGTTATTAGCGAATTTAACCTCTATCCGGATATGTTAAATAAATTCCGTATGGAAGAGATTGTAGACATGATGAGGACAAAGATCGGGGTTAGGGTCGAGCAAGAAAGTGCATTTTCAATATCCTTTGAGGGGAAAGAACCCAGTACTGTGATGATGGTAACAAACAAGCTGGCCTCCATGTTCATCGAAGAGAATTTAAGATCTAGAGAGTCACGAGCAGAAGGGACATCTGAGTTTATTAGCAAAGAGCTGCAGACAATGGAGGGAAGGCTAAAAAAGAGGGAAAATGAGGTCCGACGGTATAAGGAAAGAAATATGGGACAATTACCTCAGCAAATAGAAGCAAATCTAAATATCCTTGGACGATTACAGGAACAATATAAGACAACAAGCGAAAATCTCAGGGCTGCGGAAGATAGAATGGTACTCATCCAGAATCAGATTGAACAGTTAATGGATCGGCAGGTTCTAAGAGAGACTTCTTCAAAATCCCTATCAGGCCAGAGAGGTTCTGCTCAAAGGGAAGATATTCGTATAGAACCGATGTCCGAAGATCCATTAGTGGCACAGTTAAATGGTCTAAAAAGGGATCTGAACAATGCTCAATCTATATATACAGGAAGTCATCCTGACGTGGTTGATTTAAAAAGAAAAATAGCAAGTCTTGAAGCTAAAGTGACGGAGCGGCCAAAAAAACAGGCAGAACTTTGGGGACAACAGGGGGAGGCCGTTGCAGAAGGTAATTTGCCCGACCCTTCACCTGTGCTCGATGCTACCACCCAAGGGCTCATCACCCAGTATAACGAAAAGTTTAGAGACACCCGGTCAGAAGCACAACGATTGAAGGAAGAGGTGATAAACTTAAAAGAACAAATCGCAATGTATCAGAAAAGGATTGAAGACACGCCTAAAAAAGAACAAGAAATGGTCAACCTCAACAGAGATTACGACCTCCTAATGGGTCAGTTTCAATCCCTCATGGGTAAAAAATATGATGCTCAAATGGCTGAGAATCTTGAGCGGAAACAGCAAGGTGAGCAATTCAAGATTTTGGATCCGGCTCGTCTCCCTGAAAAACCATTTAAACCGAACCGCGACGGTCTTTTGGCCCTGGGGGCTTTGTTGGGACTTGGAATAGGGTTGGGTTTAGCCTGGTTTCGAGAATCCATGGATCGATCCTTTTACGAACTGTCAGATTTGGAAACTTATCTAGGACTACCAGTACTGGCTTCCATACCGAATCTGAAAGAAGAAAGGAAAGCAGCTTAACGACCACAAAAGCACGCAAAGCGCGTAGCGCATGGTGCATAGCGTAAGAAAGAATATAGAGAAGAAGAATAATGGCGAAATTTAGATTCCAGGATTTGAAGATATGGCGATTGGCAATAGAAATCGCAAGCGGTCTGTTTGATGTGGCAGATGAATTGGAAAAAAGGAAGTTATACCGGTTTGCGGATCGACTTAGAGGGGCTGGAATGTCCATGTCAAACAATATAGTGCTGTGCGTCCAACGCTTCTTTACTTTTGGTTGGCATGTCATGCCGCACTTGATGCGGCATCCAGGCTCTGTTTTTCTGGATTCCTGCTTACGCAGGAATGACAATCATAGTAAAGGGATTTATGGCGCAGTACAATAGCTGAAGGTTCAGGATCTTCCTCTAGAAAGGAGTTCAAACAATTCTTGAACGTGGCTCGGAGATCTACTTTTGAGAACGCCAATATTTTAGTTTTGCTAAAGAGGAAAGATCTGATAACAGAAGGATGTTTAGAAAGGCTTTTAGATAAACTTGATCACCTTTGTAGGTAAATTACAAATTTTCAAAGCACTTTAGGTTAAATCGGTATATGCTAACCGCTTTGCTCATAGGAAGCTCTTGGCGTTTATTTAAGGTTTCTTAGCTCTACGCTCTGCGCTTTGCCCCATGCGCTATGCGAGGTCTTGATTAGTTATGTACGAAACTTTTTACGGCTTAAGAGAAAATCCTTTTAATGTGACACCAAACCCCGAATATATCTATCTGGGGGAGCACCATCGAGAAGCCCTGGCGCAGTTGCTTTATGGGGTGAGGGAGAAAAAAGGATTTATCGTCATTACCGGGGAAGTGGGCACTGGGAAAACAACCCTGATCCGCTATCTTCTTGATAAATTGGATGGTAATGGTCACACAAGGACAGCCTTCCTATTTAACCCAAAATTGGCCGTAAACGATTTCATTCAATACATATTGAAAGATCTGGGGATAAGGGTTCAGGGACAAACGAAGGGTGAGCATCTTTATAACTTGCATCGATACTTACTCAAGGCTTACCACAGGGATGAAAGAGTGATTTTAATAGTAGACGAAGCCCAGGGGTTGAAACCGGAGCTGCTTGAAGAGATCAGGCTACTCTCAAACCTCGAGACATCAAGATCGAAGTTACTCCAAATCGTCTTGCTCGGGCAACCAGAATTGGATAAAACCCTTTCCCAGCCCGAATTTCGTCAGCTAAGGCAGCGGATTAATTTACGATACCATTTGGTGCCTCTTTCCGAGAAAGAGACAAAAGAGTATATCGGGAAGAGATTGAGAATTGCAGGCGCAAAGGAGCCCATTTTTACGGAGAAGGGAATTAAGGAAATTTATTTGAAATCTGGAGGGATTCCCAGATTAATTAACATCTTATGTGACAATGCATTGTTAGATGGATATGCCTTGGACCAAAGGATAGTTGATGAGAAGTCTGTAAGAGAGGTTGCTAAGGATTTAAATCTAAATAAAAAGCCTCGGAGAATTTGGTTCTGGTTTGTTCTCAACCTTTGGATTGCTGTCTGCACTCTATTATTCGTTTACTTGAAGAAAAGTGGTTATCTGTTGACCTTTTATAAGGAAGTTTTCCGAGGTTTCCAATATATTAAAGAGATTTTAAACAAGGGAGTTTCAGCATTTTTAAATTTTCTTTAAATAAGAACGCTATGCACTATGCTCTATGCCTGCTACCGCAGGCAGGCGCTAGACATAATATCTCAGAGCACGGAAACACTTTTTACGTAAGGTGTAAAGCGTGAGCGCATAAGTTGTTAAAAGATTTAACCACTTGCGCCTCACCCCTTACGACTAACCCTTTACTATAGGAGCATAACATGAGTCGAATTTATCGCGCCCTTGAAAAGGCAGAAGAAGAAAAAAGGCAGGAGGTAAAAGAAGAACCCTCTCTTAAGGTATTTGAAGAGAAAAGTCTTCTAAAGAAGGAACCACCCGCATTGAAATTTCCTGAGGAGAAGATGGAGAAGTGGGGGCTTCCTTCAAAAGAAGAAGTTCCTGTTTTGATTGTTCCACCCAATTCTTTTGGAGAGGAAGAATTCCGTAAACTGAAAACTCAGATTTTTCTTCGTTCACCGAATCCTCCTCACTCGATTCTCGTTACGAGTACGGCGCCTGAGGAGGGGAAAACAATGGTGGCTGTAAATTTATCGAGAGCCATTTCACGGGAAATTCACAAAAATGCCATACTCATTGATGGAGACCTCCGGAAGCCGGGTATTCATCTTGAAAAAAGTCAGAACGCAAAGGGCCTCTCAAATTATCTTTTAGACGGGACTCCCTTATCAGAGATTCTGATAAATTCTGAGATAGAAAACCTCCAGGTCATCATGGCAGGGCCTTCAACTCCTAAATCCTCAGAGCTAATCGGATCAAAAAGAATGGCAGAACTTCTGAAATCCCTGAGAGAATTTGGAGATAACACTTATATTGTTATTGATTCCCCACCTATCATGTCAACTTCCGAGCCAAGCTTACTCTCCAAAATGGCAGATGGGATAATCCTGGTGGTAAGATCTGGCCATACGTCGAGGGAATCCGTCCAAAGAGCAATCAAGTACATTGATCACCAGAAGATTATCGGAGTTGTTTTTAATCGAATAGATATAAAACCATCTGGTTATTATTCGGAGTATTATCGCTACTATAATTACTATACAAAATGAATTTAAATAGTTTCCGAAAAGCATGATTTAATAAGGGGGCAGCAAGAGCAACTTAGAATATTTCGCAATTGATTCAAAACAGACTTAATTTCCCATGTGAAGCCGTAAATCGTGAGGGTTTGAGGAGTTAAAAGATGTTACCCCTTACCCCTTATGCCTTACGGCTTACGAGGTAGTATGGAAAACTGGTATGTGATCCAAACTAAACCTAAGAAGGAAGCAGAAGCTGAATCATACCTCTCGACAAAAGGGGTTGAAATCTTTAACCCTCTTATGGAAACCTTTGCATTAAGAAATGGAAGGATGAACAAAGAGTTAAAGCCGCTTTTCGCAGGATATATATTTGGAAAGTTCGATCTTGATCAAAATTATCCCCTGGTCAGATGGGCGAGGGGAGTTAAAAAAATACTGGGCTTTGGGGAATATCCCACCCCAATTTCTGAAGAAGTGGTGGAGATAATTAAAGAAAGAACAGATAATCATGGGATTATAAGAGTGAAACAAGATTATAAACCCAATGATGTGATAAGGGTTAAAG
>CAZEKS010000037.1:0-11238 GCA_964512795.1 uncultured Syntrophaceae bacterium | reverse complement strand
ATTCTCTCTAAGAAAACTCCGCGTTCTAAAGCTTTGGAATCCGTTTGTCTGTTCCGTTCTCGCCTTCCGCCCATTGCGACACAATCTCCAAGGGGAGAGGGATCAGTTGGGGGAAGCGCCAAAATGTTTATGATAGATTTTCTCGAGACCCTTTTCCACGTCTTTCCGAAATCGCTCATAACGGCTCATGAGATCTTTTCCCTGGGAGGTTACCCGGGAGCCTCCTCCGGATTGGCCCCCGACTTTGCGTTCCAGGAGAGCAAAGCCAAGCCTTTGCTCCAGGGTCTGGATTAAGCGCCATGCCTTGCTGTAGGACATACCCATCTGATGGGCTGCCTGGTGAAGGGACATTATTTTTTCCACCCGTCTTAAAAGCTCATAAGGGCCATCTCCAAAGGCTTTACCATGGTTATCCAGCCAGATCTTATAACCGATCTTCATGGTGTTACTCCCATCGTTATTCTTTTAAAAGAATAACGCTATATATACTGCATGCCGTTATATCTGTCAAGGCTATAGATGGAGATTTCTGAAAAGGTCAAGAAATCTCTGAAAATCTGTGTAATCATTTTTTAAAATCTGTGTAATCAGGAGAGCGCGTCATAGTTTTTCAGAGCTCTCTAATAGTTTACGTCTGGGTAGTCTGTTGGTTAAGATAGGGGGGATTGGTGGCTCAAGCTGAAAGAAGGAAAAGTTTTTATCTCCTATTGATCAGATGGATTTTCTCACTGGTCCAAGGAATTCCTGTAACGACAAGAGGAGCAGACCAGAATAAAACGGCGCTTGTATTCTGCCCCGCAAGGAAATATGCTGGGCATCGAGATCCGGGCCGGCGAAGAAAATTTTAAGTAGGTTAGATACTTAAACATCGAAGTCTGAGAATTTATCTCTAACATTCAAAACAATTTCCCTAAAAGCCTCCCCTCCCCACCGTGGGAGGGGATGAAGGGGAGGGGAAACAATCGATTTTGTTCACCCCCACCCTGACCCTCCCCCATCGAAGGGGGAGGGTATACATAGGGAAAATTTCAAATATCTTTGGCTAGGAATCAGGGTTTAAAGAGCAGTGTCAGTCCTGTGGTCAATCGAAAATCCGGAGCGGCCTTGCTCATACCGATTTCCAATCCTGCATCCCAGATGATCTTATCGGTTATGAGGCAATAAGTTCCGATAAGACCTGAAAAAAGATCGTCTCTGCGTCGACCGTTGAGATTATTCACTCCCACGACTTCTCCCACGAGGGCCCATTTCTCTGTAAGGATAAATTGCGCTGCCATGGAATAATTCAATTCATTATTTACATGATCTTCTCCGATAAAAGTATACCCAAGATTTAGATGGAGGACCAATTTTTTGCTGAGATTTTTTGTGAGAATCGCATTGATGCTGAAATCTGTCTGTCCTGATCCCAGGCCTCTTGATTCGCTCGCAGTGGGTAATTTAAGGATGCCGGTCATAGCGAAAGCGGGTCTCCTATCTTTTTCATCGATCAATCGATATTTCAATTTGAGTTCTGTATCGGCGATCCCATTTTCTTTTTTATCCTCTTTTGGATGGGAGAAGACGTAACCACTCCCAATGCCGAGATCCATCCTGTCTAATAAACCATAAGTCAACATCAAGGAAGGACTATACTCTCTATCGTGATTGTCCTGACGAAGAGCATCAAATCCCGCCTCCAATTGAAATTCACCTTTTTCCACAGTCCCCGCATCATCGGTTGAGAGAGGCCGAGCTGCGTAAGTGGTGATTGAGGGGAAAGAGATCAAAGCTGAAAAGCATAGAAAGAGGATGACCTTCTTGGTTGGAGTCCTTTTGATCACTCTCCCAATCCCCAGAGCGATGAAGAAAATGGCCAGGGTTCCGATCAGACCTGAGAGTGCGGTTGACACTTTCTCATTCTTAATCCAAGGAAGAGCATAATCAGAGAAGGGTGCATGCTTCAAGAATGTCCGACCTTCTCCCTTTTCTGAAAATCCCTTTGTCTCTGCCACTTTCTCAAGACCATCAGGAGAAGGGGAGGCAAAGGGCGAAAGGAAAAGAGCGAGCAGGAGTGAGATTCCCAATCCAATGTATATGAAATCGTTAAGCCGTCTTTTCATGGAGCGCCTCCTTTTTGCTGTAATCTTGCCTCGCACGATAGGTGGTAACCAAATCCGGCCTCGTTTTCAGGATGAGAGAGACAGCCGCCGTGGTGATGATGGCCTCGCCTATGCCAATAATGGCGTGGATACCCGCCATGGCGGGCAAAGCTACCTTCAAGGGAGAAGTCCCTGAGATCGCTAGTTCGATGGCCGCCGCAGAAGCTCCCATCACGATGGAAAACCATGATGAAATGGCCAGGGCCATGAAAAAGCCCTTTCGACTTTTTTGGAACAAGGTGTAGATAAAGATGAAAATACCATAGCCTCCCAATGCTCCAATGACACCCATATTGAAGATGTTGGATCCGATAGCGGTCAATCCTCCATCGGCAAACCCCAGGCATTGAACAACGAGGACAATCGTCATGATGAGGAGGCTTGCCCAGGGACCCAAGAGGGCCGAGGAAAAGACGGCTCCCAAAAAGTGACCGCTCGTTCCTCCAGCCACCGGGAAGTTGATCATCTGGGCGGCAAAGATAAAGGCAGCCGTCACGCCCATCAGAGGAACTTCTCGTTCGCCAAAGGTGCGGTTCACCCGTTTCACTCCATAGGCACAGGCTCCCGCTGAAACAACAAAGGTGACTGCGTTGATGCCGTGGCTTAAAAATCCATCCGGTATATGCATATCTTCTCCTTTCTGTCCCGTGGCGGAGTTTTAGGGAATAAAAAAGCCACGAAGACTTTTCCCACTTCTGCGGGAACGAAAGACCTTCGTGGCCAATTAAGTTATGAGTTAGGAGTTTTGAGTTTGGAGTTCGGAGTTTAAGCTCAATACTATCTGGATTCTTCCAAGATAATACGATGATCAATGAGATTCATCTCTTTAATTCGAGCCTTAATCCGTTTTTGTTCTCCAAAAATATTTTGAAGATAGAGTTCGTCCTTTTCCGGTCGAAGGATGGAGATATCCTCCAAAATGAGTTCTTCCTTTCCTTCTTTCATTAAGTAGGCATTGGCCTCACACATGGTTTCCTCCTGTTTCAAATCCCCCCAATCCCCCTTTTCTAAAGGGGGGGGGAGAGGGGGATTAAGTTTCAGGTTGTAATGATTTCTTTAATCCGTTTGACCAGCTGGTCAATCAAATGGGGGAGGGGTTCTTTAGGAGCTCCAATAATTTCCACCTCCGGCATTTTTAATGGGAGAAGGTATTTCATCGCGGGCGATGAAGCAATGGCTTCTGCCATTTTAGGGGTCAGCTCTCCCATCATTGAATTAGCTATAACAATACCTGTTGTTCCAATGATAATATCCACGGTTTTTACGGTTTGAACAATGGCATTCTCTCCAGATGCGCCTTTGTTGGCTCCTCCTTTTAGCATCGCTCCGGTTGCCATTGCATTTGTTCCCAAACCAATGATTTCCACCTGTTCCGCAAGGTCTTCCCGTAGACGCTTAATCATGGCGCTTCCGATTCCCCCGCCCTGACCATCGATCACAGCAATAAACTTTTTCCTTTTTTCCATCCTTATTCCATCAATAAAAAAGCCACTTTGGGCCGCACCTTTCGTTGGAGCTTCACCTTCGTGGCTTATAGCATTTTATAAACGATGAAGAAAAAATTGTCAAGAATTATTTTATCGAATTACTTTATCAAGTTTAGGGCTTGAAATATTTTTTAATGGAGGTGGTGAGGGTTTTGGCTATTTTTTCTTGAAAATCGTTACGATTGAGCAAGCGTTCATCTTCCTTATTGGTAATGAAGGCCATTTCCACCAAAACAGAGGGGACGTCCGGGGCTTTTAATACAATGAAATTAGCCTGCCGATAGGAAGAGTATTTTAAGGGATTGACAGCTTGGATATCTTTGAGAAGAGTTTCAGCAAATCGGAGACTTTCCTTCATTGAATTGTTCTGCATAAGATCCAACAGAATTTGGTTTAGATTTGGGTCTTTGGCAAAGGCAGTGGGCCTTAAGAAGGCGCCACCCAAAATGTTTGACATATTCTCTTTATCGGCTAAAATCTTGGCTGCTTCGTCCGTCGCTCCGGAGAGAGAGACGCAATAGACCGAAGAACCTCTGGCCTGCGGATTGAAACTTCCGTCCGCATGGAGGCTGACAAAGAGGTCGGCGCCATAATCCCTCGCTATCTTAGGTCTCTCTTCCAGGGGAATAAAATAGTCTCCTTTTCGAGTGAGGAAGGCCTGAATTTCCTTATTTTGATTAAGGAGATGAACCACTTTCGCTCCTACCTTTAGTACAATATCTTTCTCCATCGTCTTTTTCGGACCGATGGCTCCCGGATCTTCCCCACCATGACCGGGATCAATAATGACGATCTTGGTTCCCTTTGGTCTGATTTCTTTTTGCTTTTGCCTCTCTTCACTTTCCTTTTTCTCCAGCGATACGTCAACCAGGTCAACGACGAGGCGGTGGGGTTTATCTTGGTAAGGCTTCAGAAGAAAGACATTGGCGCTTAGAGGCTTTTTTTGATAAAGGGTCAATTTAACTTTGTCCTTCCCCAATTCGGTTAGACTCATTTTGGTGAGAAACGGATCTTTGACTTCCGTCACTCCCTTGAGTCGGGGAAAGGTAATTCCCTCCAATTCCAGAAAAAATTGGGGAGGATTTTCTTGCGAGGAGCTTTCATACTGAATGGGTTCCGTAAGGTCGAGGACAATTCGGGTGTGATCCGGAGCAGACCAGAGCCTGATATCCGTAATCATTGCAGCCAGAGCAGTGATGGATTGAGAAAAGATTATGGAAAACCCGATGAATGATATGAGAAAACTTTTGTGAAACACCGTTCCCATCTTTTGGAGTATCGATACCATATCAAACCGAATCTGTCAAACACCAAACAAAGCCCAGGAAGTTCGAGGTCTTTCCGTTTTTCTTTAATGATTTTTTTTAACATTTCAGTGGTTCTTTGACAACTTATAAGAGTAATTCCCTATGGGAAAGATTTTTATATCAATTGTAGCGCCCTCATTTATTGAGGGCGGAGTCCGTCTTATCACATTTTCTTTATTCTTGACTATTAGGTCTTTTGTATATATGATTTTAGAAAAACCTATAGAAAGGAGAAATTATGAGTCAGAAGGTCATTGATCTATTAAACAAGGCCCGGTCCAGAGAATTGACAGCCATTTCTCAGTATATGGCCCAACATTATGAACTGGAGGATAACGATTTTGGCAAGTTAGCTTCCAAGTTTAAGGAAATTGGCATTGCTGAAATGAAACATGCCGAAAAACTTGCAGAGAGGATCTTATTTTTGAAGGGAGAACCTACCTCAAAACCGGATGGGGTAGCTAAAAAGGGGCAGAAAATCGCCGAGATGTTAACCACGAACATGGCCCTTGAGTCAGCAGCCATGAAAATGTATAACGAAGCAGCCATGGTCTGCGCCGCTGAAAAGGACCAGATTTCAAAAGAGGTGTTTGAGGACCTTCTCAAAGACGAAGAAGACCATTTCAACTATTTTGAAAATGTGAAAGACCATCTTGACAAGCTCGGGGCCTCCTACCTTGCCACACTTGTAGGCTAACAGAGCCTATTATTCTGACGGTTTTAAATCTAATAATCCCCTTTCCCATCTTTGAAAAGAGATGGTAGGAAGAGGATTATTTATTTGCCCATACCTAGTGTGATGTATCATCAATGACTTTACAGTGTTGTCATTCCGGACTTGATCCGGAATCCAGTTTTTTCACTCTGGATTCCCGCTTCCGCGGGAATGACAGTTCCAGGGTCATTGTAAAGCCGTTATTGAGACACTACACTAGGTTGTAGATCTCCTTGACTTTAATTTTTACGACGTATTGAGGATCAGGCAGTTTCATCGGCAGGGTCTGAAGATAACAGACAACGTCATTATAAATATTCCCCTCTTCGAGGAGCTCTGCCTCCCCCTTAAACTGGTATCCTGTCAATGCCTTTAAATCCACGACAGCGAGGGCAATATGGGGATTAGTTCTCAGATTAGCCCGAGTCTTTTGTGAATAGAGATCGGCAAAGGCTAAGGTTTCATCATCCGCCACATAGATAGAACCTTTGGGAGATACATTCGTCTTTCCGTTTTTATCTGCCGTGGCAACGAAACAGACCCTTTGCTTCTCAATTAAATCCTTCATCTCTTGCGTTAACTTTACCATATCCATTCCCTCCGAGCGTTTTGTTTGGTTTGTAAGACCTGAACCGACATCGATCATCCCGATACGCTGGTTCCATTCTTTTTCCATATGTGTATGATCTTATCTCACAATGGTTCAAAATGTAAATAAGGTGAACGCCCCATTTTTAAATGGAAGGTATGGTATTTTGGGAATTTCTTCGCGAGGATTCGGCTGAAAACTTGTTAATTCACCTTCTTTTGTGTATCCTAATTTTATGGCTTAGCCACGATCTGGCTTGGTGGAGCAGAGTAAATCATTTGATGGAGGGGACTTTTTTTACTTTGGGAAGGAGATGGGATGAATCTTAAAACCTTGTTTCACCCCAAAACCCTGGCAGTCATTGGGGTTTCGCTGGGCAATGAAAAGCACCCGGCTAATGTCATTTATAATAAGAACAACCTCCGTTTACAGGCAAGAGTATTTCCGGTCAATGATCGGGGAGGTATTTATCAGGGGGGAAAAGTCTATTCCAGTATCCTCGATATACCAGAAGAGGTTGATTTGGCAGCGATTGCCACACGAGCTGAAGCCGTCCCAAAGACGATGTCCGATTGCATTAGGGCTGGAGTGAAAGGTGCAGTGGTGATTTCTGGAGGATTTGCCGAAATCGGAAACAAGGGTCTGCAGGACCGTATTGTATCGATTGCTAAAGAGGCAAATTTCCCGTTCATCGGGCCTAATTGTCTGGGGGTTTATTCTCCACCTTATGTCGATACCTTTTTTATTCCCAGTGAGCGAATTGTGAGACCGGAAAAGGGCAGGGTTACTTTGATCAGTCAGAGCGGGGGGATCTTGGTAGATCATATGGTCAAATTAGCAACAGAAGGGGTGGGTCTCTCCATGGCGGTGAGTATCGGGAATAAAGCCTTGATCAGAGAAATTGACCTCCTCGACTATTTTATCAATGATCCCGATGCCAGCGTGATTGCTTTTTACGTTGAAGGATTTGGAGAAAGAGAAGGAAGAGAGTTCGTCACGAGGGCTGGTCAATGTCCAAAACCTGTCGTAGTCTTAAAGGCTGGGAAGACCTCAATAGGGGGCCAGGTGGTATCAAGCCATACCGCGTCGATGGCGGGCGATTATGAGGTTTTTTCTTCGGTGCTCGCTCAATATGGTTTTGTAGAAGCTAAGGATGAACTCGAATTGATCCCCTTTTGTGAGGCGCTTTGCTGTTATCAGAGTCCAATTGTGGGAAGTATTGGCATCATTACCGGTAGTGGTGGGCATGGTGCCATGGCTGTGGATGCATGTTTATCTCACGGACTTACGGTGCCCATTTTAAAAGAGAAGGATCAAATCGAAATCAAAGAAAAGATTTCTCCGAGCATACAGGCTATCGCTTCCCTAAGTAATCCAATTGATTTAACGGGAAGTGCTGTGGATGATGATTTTGTCGTTGCCGCAAACTTTTTAAGCGGAAAGAAGGAGGTGGACTGTATTTTAGTCCTTCTTCTCCCCTATGTTCCAGGGATCACTTCCGATTTGGGCGCCCGCTTAAGCCAGGTTTACCGGCAGGCGGGTAAACTCCTGATTGCTTATGTCCCCCCATGTGGAAAAATACCTTATGTTCATCGAAGGATTTCAACTCAACCAGATACCCGTTGCCCATTCCATTGAAGAAGCCGTCCATATGGCAAAGGCGTTGAGGAGGAACCAGCCATGTTGACCCAAGAAGCGGAAGAAATCCTTTCCGCCTCAAGAGCGACGGGATGGGTTCTTGAGCCCCAAGCGAAACGTCTTCTTTCTTTAGGCGGGCTGGATGTCCCTCGGTTTTTTTGGGCTACCGAGACCGAAGAGGCCGTACGGTATGCGGGAGAGACTGGGTTTCCAGTCGTCGGTAAGGTTGTATCTCCAAAGGTGATTCATAAGTCAGAGAAAAATGGAGTGGAAGTTGGCATTGATAACGAGAAAAAACTGAGAGATATCTTTCATCGTTTTAGTAAAATTGAAGGATTTCGTGGGATGCTGATTGAAGAAATGGTTTCAGGTTTAGAGTTAATTGTCGGGGCAAAGAATGATTATCAGTTCGGCCCGGTGATCCTTTTTGGGATAGGAGGGGTGTGGGTGGAGATTTATCAGGATGTCATTTTGAGAATGGCACCTCTCAACCCAAGGGATATCGATGCGATGATGAGGTGTCTGAAAGCACGGCCGCTTCTGGAAGGATATCGTGGTTCACCCCCCATCAATTTTAAAGAATTAAACAAGCTGCTCATCGCTTTTTCCAGTTTCGTGATGGACCTCGAGAGTGAAATGGAATCGATCGATCTGAATCCTGTAATCTGTTCCTCTGAGAAATGCGTCGTGGCGGATGCAAGAATCATCCTTAAAATTAATAAGGATCTTTTTCAATGCCAAATTTAGGCATCATTTTCTATTTTATTGTCCTCTTGCAGGTAACCACCGAAGTTAAAAGCCGATATTCTACCTCAAAACCTTGACAGAAATTGAGAATACAGATTAAATTTGTCAGAGTTCCAAAAAATAGATGAAGATCATTATTTCTGCCATTCTACTTGGAGCGGGTGAATCAAAACGAATGGGGGTTGACAAATTATCGCTCCCCTGGGGGAGGAAGACTGTTTTAGAGCATTGCGTTAAAACTCTTTTGAGATCCGAAGTACAGGAGTTAGTCGTCGTCCTTGGCATTCGAAACAAAAGGGTAAAAAATCTATTTCAGGGACGAAAAGTGAAAGTTATTATAAACCCTTACTCTAATCGGGGCATGAGTACTTCTATCCGAAGAGGCCTTCAGGCTATTCATCCCGGTTGTCACGGGGTTCTCATCGCTCTGGGGGATCAGCCTCATCTCAAAACGAGGACTATCAATGTTTTGATCCATGCATTTGAAAAGAGAGAGAGGGGAATCATCGTTCCTTCTTTTCAGGGCAGAAGGGGTCACCCTGTTATTTTCCATAGAAGATACAAAAAGGAGTTGTTAGATTTGAAAGGAGATGTGGGAGGAAGATCTATTATTGAGAGGCATCCTGAAGATGTAGGACTGGTTCCTGTAAAGTCAATAGGTGTTGTAAAGGATGTCGATACATGGCAAGATTATAAAAACCAGTTAAGAGTTTAGAATGAAAAGTCAACATGACAGCTGCATTAGGCAGACCTGGCGGAAACACTTCCAAAGCCTTGTAATGCGGGTTTCATTAGAATTTAGAGGGTTATTGAGGACCTCACCAAGAGTGAAGCCCATCTAAGTCGATGAGCCATGGTGCTTAGCATTCAAAAGGTTCTGCTACAAGGCTTTGGGAAACTACCCGCCGCAACGCGGCGGCTTCCCGGATATCCGCTCAGTGTCCCCACCGAGTCTGTTTTGGTGTTTTTCTGCAACGTTGAGGTTAGGAATGAGAAGAGATAGGGAGAAAGGGAATAGGGGACTCCGATGACGTCGAAAATAAATATGGATAAGGTAGTTGTTTTAATCCGGGGGGCCGGCGATGTAGCCAGTGGGGTTGCCCACCGACTCCGCCAGTCCCATTTTAAGATCTGTATGACGGAGATTTCCCATCCCCTTGCCGTGAGAAGAGGGGTGGCCTTCAGCGAAGCGATCTATGAAGGCGAGAAAGAAGTGGAGGGAATTCGGGCGAAATTCATTTCCAATCCGGAAGAAATCGAATCCGTATGGAAGAAGGATGATATTCCGATTCTTGTAGATTCCGATGGGAAGAAGATGAGGCATTTTTTAAAACCCGATGTCCTGGTGGATGCCATCATGGCAAAAAACAATTCAGCAATTCAGGTTAACGATGCTCCTTGGGTGATCGGTCTTGGTCCTGGCTTTACGGCGGGGAAAGACGTTCATGTTGTGATCGAAACGAATCGAGGACATCATCTGGGCAAGATGATCCTGAATGGCGCAGCAGAACCTGACACAGGTATCCCGGGTGAAATCGGCGGCTATACGATTGAAAGGGTTCTTCGGACGATGAAGAAGGGGATCTTCCATCCGCAAAAATCAATTGGAGATAGAGTGAGTAAAGGGGCAGTGGTGGCTGTGGTAGACGATTTTCCGATCATTGCCAAAATCAGCGGCGTTGTGAGGGGACTTCTTCGAGAAGGGATTGAAGTAAGGAAAGGGATGAAGGTAGGCGATATCGATCCGAGGAGCAAGAAGGAGTCTTGCTTTACTATCTCAGATAAAGCCAGGGCCATTGGCGGCGGAGTGCTGGAAGCCATTTTATATAGGTTTAATGGATGAAAATGGTCTTTGGGATTGGGTTACGAAGCCCGACCTGTACCTAATATGGTGCAGGGCCCGTTTCGTACGATAAACGATGAACAATGAACGATGAACAAAATCCCCGATGGGCGCTTGGTTACCCACAAAGCATGAAAATCCCCCCTCACCCCCCTTTAGTAAAGGGGGGATGGGGGGATTTGAAAGTTATTTTCTAAGTAAGAGTCATTTATTCCATCATCGAAAGGTTTGTGAAGAAAAGACAACAAGAGGAAGGACCGATGGGTTTGCTGACCGAAGCTTTGGGCGTTAAGGCAAGGGAAGTGATCAGTTTGGTCGGGGCAGGGGGCAAGACTACATTGATGTTTCGCCTTGCCCAAGAGTTGTTTCTCAGTGGGAAGAAAGTGGTGACGACTACGACGACAAAGATATTAACGCCCACTTCAGAAGAAACGAGTTCTCTTTTTATTGATCCAGTTGAGGAGAAGATCAAAGATTTTGTGTGGCATCATCTCGATCAATACCATCATATCACCGTCGCTCGGGAGAGACTTGAATCAGGGAAATTGAAAGGAGTTTCTCCAAGTCTGGTAGATGGACTTTGGCGTTCAAATGGAATTGACGCAATCATTATAGAAGCGGATGGCGCGGCAGGCCGACCGGTTAAAGCGCCGAGAGAGGATGAACCTGTCATCCCAAGGAGCACGACTTTAGTCGTGGCCATTTTGGGAGTAGATGGGATGGAGATGGAGTTAAACGAGAAAAATGTATTTCAGCCAGAAAGGGTTTCAA
>CAZEKS010000036.1:0-11404 GCA_964512795.1 uncultured Syntrophaceae bacterium | reverse complement strand
TTTGGAGATATCCTTGCCCGACCGACTCCCCGAATTTTTTCACAGCTTCAGGGGGGACAAGGGGGGATTATTTTTTTTGTTAAGTTGTAGGGCAATCATTTTTCCTCTATAATGTTTTTTGAAAGTTCCTTTTGAAAGGAAACCTCCTCTGAAGATCAAAACCCTTCTTCTCATTCCTCCTTTCTTTTTTCTAATAACATTTATCCCTGCCTGCGGAAACAATCCTTATCCACCTGAAAGCGATAAATTGATCGGATATACAGCCCTGGGAGAGGACCCCAGAACTCTTGACCCGGCGCAAGTCTCCGACACGACCTCAGCCGAAATACTCTGCCAGTTCTACGACGCCTTATACCAGAACGCATACCTCGATAGACCCTACAGGGTCGTGCCGGCGCTCGCTGCCAGTTATCCTGAAAAGCGTATCTTCTACGAGAATGTGCAGGAAAAGGGGGAAACAAAAAAGAAAGCAAGGATGGAATATATATTCAAACTGAGGGACGACATCTTTTTTCAGGACGATCCATGCTTTCCCGGAGGTAAGGGGAGGCACGTCACGGCAAATGACGTCATTTATTCCATCAAGAGGCTTGCAGATCCGTCTGTTCAGTCAACGGGGTACTGGCTTGTCGCGGGGAAGATAAAAGGCATCGATGACTTTTTCAAGAAGGCGGCTGCAGCGGGTAAAGCGGACTACTCACAAGATGTTGAAGGGCTGAAGGCGATAGATGATCGGACTCTGAAAATTACTCTGATGGAACCCTTCCCAGCATTCATCTATGTGATGAGCATGCCCTACACCGCGCCAGTTCCAAGGGAGGCTGTGGAGTATTACAATGCTTCTGACAAGGAAGGCTTCTCGCGCCACCCTGTCGGGACCGGCGCATACAGGCTTAAGTCATGGAAGAGACAGCACAGGATCATCATGGAAAGAAACCCTAACTTCAGGAGGGAATATTATCCATCGACCGGGGCCCCGGGAGATCAAGAGAAAGGGCTTTTGAATGACGCCGGCAAGCAGTTGCCTTTCCTTGACGAAGTCTGGTACACCATCATATCCACAGCCCAGCCAATATGGCTCCTCTTTCTCCAGGGATACCTCGACGCTTCGGGAATCCCTCAGGAGCAGTTCGACAGGGTCGTCACGAAGAATCTTGAACTTTCGGATAACTTCATCAAGAAAGGCATATCGCTCGAGATCGCAAGCGACCTCGATGTTCATTATCTCGCTTTCAATATGCGCGACCCGATACTCGGGAAGAACAAGTACCTGCGCCAGGCCTTATCCCTTTCCTATGACACTGACCTGTACA
This sequence comes from uncultured Syntrophaceae bacterium, assembly GCA_964512795.1. Lineage (GTDB taxonomy): Bacteria > Desulfobacterota > BSN033 > BSN033 > UBA1163 > UBA1163. The sequence goes on along the minus strand of CAZEKS010000036.1, from coordinate 10,091 downwards.
ACCAGATCTTCCTGAACGGCCGTGCCATCAACGCCCAGGGCCCCCTACCGCCAGGGATCTTTGGATATGATCCAAAATTAGAAAATCCTTACAAGACTCATGATTTCGAAAAAGCAAAAGAGCTCATGGCCAAGGCCGGCTATCCGGGTGGAGTGGACGCTAAGACGGGCAAACAGCTTGAGCTTGTCTATGACATAGGATCCGACTCGACACGGGCGCGCGAGGTGGCGACTTTCGACATGAGATGTTTCGAAAAGCTCGGTATCAAGATGAAATTGCAGGTCAATACCTGGTCCCAGCATCTTGAGAGAAGCCACAAGGGGACGTTTCAGATGTTCTCCTTGGGCTGGATTGCCGATTATCCTGACTCGGAGAATTTTCTGCAGCTTCTCTATGGTCCTAATGCGCCCCCCAATCCCAATAGCTCCTCTTTTGCCAATCCAGAATACGACAGGCTTTACGAGGAAATGAAAAATATGGAAAATTCACCGGAAAGGGAGGCGGTGATCCACAGGATGGTGGGGATCGTCATTGAGGAGTGTCCCTGGATCTTCAATGTTCATTCCCCTTCCTATGTCCTGCGCCATTCCTGGGCTAAGAACGGAAAGGCCCACAGCATATCAGGCAACTACAGAAAGTATGTGAGGGTTGACCCGAAATTAAGGCGTGTTTACTGGAAGGCTGAAAACAAGCCCAACCTCGCGGTGTTGTACTACGTCGCCCTTCTTCTGCTTGTACTCTCTTTCCCAGCCGTAGCGATGAAATATAGGAGGAGGAGAAAATAACTTGTTAAACTATATTATACGCCGTGTTTTACTCACCATCCCCACTGTAATAGGAGTATGCCTCGTTACTTTTCTTCTTTTTAACGTCTTCGCCTCTCCTGAAGCGGTCGCCAGGAAACAGCTCGGGAAGAACCCGACACAGGAGCAGGTGAAAACCTGGGTAACTGCTCACGGCATGGACAAACCCATGTTTTTCAACTTCAAACCCGGTAAGGATGGGAGCATTCATCCATTTGACAGCCGGTTCTGGAATCATATGAAAGAGCTAATATTTTTCCAGTTCCCCAAATCGGATTATCTGCACGAAAAGGTGAGCGACCTTTTGAAACAGAAGATCGTTCCATCCCTCACCATAACCGTCCCGGCTTTCCTGCTCTCCCTGCTCTTTACTCTACCTATTGCACTTTTTATAGCCTATTACAGAGGCACCTACATTGACAGGTTCGCCCTGTTTATCTGCGTCATACTCATGAGCATAGTGATTTTAAATTACATCATCTTTGGGCAGTACCTCCTTGCCGTGGTCTTCAAATATTTCCCGATTTATGGGTATGATTTCGGCGTGGGCGCTTGGAAGTTCGTCCTGCTGCCTGTGATTCTCGCCGTTGCAGCAGGGCTTGGAGGCGGGGTGAGGTTTTACAGGACGGTTATGCTCAACGAGGTCCGGGCCGATTATGTCAGGACGGCCATGGCCAAGGGGGTGAGCGAGGAGAGGATCCTCTTCAAACACGTGCTCAAGAACGCCATGATCCCCATACTTACCGTGACAGTCCTCTCCATCCCTTTCTTGATTACAGGGAGCCTCCTTCTGGAAATCTATTTTGGCATCCCTGGCATGGGCAATCTGATGCTTAATGCCATCAACAACCATGATTACCCTGTGATCAGAACGTTGGTTTACATCTATTCCCTACTTTACATTGGGGGTAGCATCCTGACGGATATAAGCTACACCCTGGTTGACCCCAGAGTCGCATTCGAATGAAGGTAACACTTTAGCTCTTTGAAATAGTGAGGGACTAGTCCACTGGGCGATTTTTCATAGTGTTAGAATGTACCGAATGAGGAAAAAGCTTGGCTGAATCGCACCTGAAAATATCAGTGAAAAGGATAAAAAGGGACAGGCTTGCCGTTACGGGCTTCTGCGTCATCTGTCTCTTTGCGCTCATTGCTATCCTTGACTCGGTGCCTCTACCGCGAAAGGATGCCGGCGGTGTAAAATGGACCCGAACCGTGCTCGACGCTCTGTTCCAGAAAGAGGTAGAGAAGTCCTATTCCCCGCCCCTGGCAAAGACAGGTGTTCTCAACCGCAAGGAATTCACCCTTGAATCGCGCCACCTCCTCGGCACTGACAACCTCGGCGAAGATGTTTTTTACAACGCCCTCAAGGGGGTGCGGACGGCCTTCATTATCGGCATCGTCCCCTCGGTCATAGCGGCATTCTTTGCCATCATCCTCGGTCTGCTGGCGGGTTATTACGGCGGCTGGATCGACGATGTCATCCAGTACATCTATCAGGTGCTTTCTTCTATACCGGGCATACTCCTGCTGATAGCCATGCTCATGGTGATGGAAAGGGGGTTGTGGCAGCTTTGTGTTGCTCTCGGCGTTACGACATGGGTGGGACTCTGCAGGCTGATTAGGGGAGAAACCCTCAAGGTTAAGAATATGGAATACGTTGAGGCGGCGCACGCCCTGGGGGCGAGTGATCTCCGCCTGCTTTTCAGGCACATCCTGCCCAATGTGATGTATCTGGTGATCATCGAAGTGACGCTTGATTTTTCATCCCTCGTCATGTCTGAGACCGTGCTGACATACATCGGAATAGGGGTCGAGCCCGGGACGGGGAGTTGGGGAAGGATGATCATGATGGCCGACAGGGAGTTGCCTAATGCCATCTGGTGGAACCTAACAGGGGCGTCGGTCTTTCTCTTTATTCTCGTGCTCGCTTTTAACCTTTTTGCCGACGCTCTGAGAGATGCACTCGATCCGCGCCTGAGGGAGGCGTGATATGGAAGAGATATTAAAAATAGAGAATCTGAAGACGTACTTTTTCACCGGTGAAGGGGTTGCTAGGGCGGTGGACGGAGTCTCTGTCGGTATCGAGAAGAATAAGATATTGGGACTCGTGGGAGAATCCGGGTGTGGAAAATCAGTTACGGCCCTTTCAATACTGAGGCTGATCCCTTCACCTCCCGGCAGGATAGTCGGCGGGAAAATCACTCTATCGGGCAGGGAAATACTGTGCCTTCCTGAAGTTGAAATGCGTGATATACGGGGAAAGCTCGCTTCCATGATATTTCAGGAGCCCATGACGAGCCTCAATCCTGTCTTCACCATCGGAACACAGATCATGGAGGCTGTACGGACACACACGAACATGGGTCAGTCTAAGGCGAGAGAGATCGCGATGGAGCATTTGGCAAAGGTAGGCATACCCACACCCCGCGAGAGGATGTCGCAGTACCCGCACCAGCTCTCAGGCGGAATGAAACAGAGGGTTATGATCGCCATGGCCTTATGTCTTAAGCCCGCTCTGCTGATAGCCGATGAGCCAACCACGGCACTCGACGTGACCATACAGGCCGGGATTCTCAGGCTGATCAAGGACCTCCAGGCTGAGTCAGGGATGGCAGTCCTGCTGATCACACACGATCTCGGCGTAGTGGCTGAGATGGCGGACGAGGTCGCTGTCATGTATGCGGCCAAGGTGGTGGAATCCGGCCCCTGCGAAATGATCTTTTCCTCCTTCTGCCATCCATACACCGAAGGACTTTTCAAAAGTCTGCCAGGGAGGACTGAAAGGGGACGCAAACTCTACACCATAGCCGGGTTGGTGCCTTCGGCGCTCAGGTTCCCGCCGGGTTGCAGGTTCCACCCGCGCTGTCCGCTGGCAATAGAGAAATGCAGGGTGGATGAGCCCCCGCTCGTCAGGATCGCAGCCGGCCACCGGTGCGCCTGCTGGGTCCGCGCAGGAGAGGCCGATCGCTATGATGCTTGAAGTCAAAGATTTAAAAATGTATTTTCCCGTCAAACGCGGGCTCCTGCGCCGAACCACAGGTTACGTGAAGGCGATCGATGGTGTCACGTTCTCTATCGACAAGGGAGAGACTCTCGGGCTTGTCGGTGAGTCGGGCTGCGGCAAAACCACCGTCGGCAAGTGCGTCGTAAGGCTCCTGCGCCCGACAGTTGGGAGTATCACCTTCGAAAGCAATGATATTTCAGGCTTGAGCCAGATGGAACTCAGGGAATACAGGAAGCGAATTCAGATCGTTTTTCAGGACCCCTTCGGCTCCCTCAATCCAAGAATGACGGTATCGGACATCGTCGGAGAGGGACTGACCATCATGGGGGAAAGATCGAGGGGAAAAAGGGTGAGCGAGCTTCTTGAAACCGTCGGGCTTTCCGAGAGTGATGCCTCGCGCTATCCCCATGAATTCTCCGGCGGCCAGAGGCAGAGGATAGGTATTGCACGTGCGCTTGCCGTGGGTCCCTCGTTCCTTGTTTGCGATGAACCCGTTTCCGCGCTCGATGTCTCGATACAGGCGCAGATCATAAACCTTCTAGAGGAATTGCAATCGAGGTTGTCTCTTTCTTTACTTTTTATAGCTCATGATCTCTCTGTTGTGCGTCACATCGCGGATAGAGTAGTCGTCATGTATATTGGAAAGCTCATGGAGGAGGCACCTACTGAGGAGCTTTTCGCAAACCCCTTGCATCCCTACACTCAAGCACTTTTTTCTTCCATCCCTTCTCTTGATTGCGCAAAACGTCGGGGACTGAATCCCATCCCCGGAGAACCTCCGTCGCCCGCTGACCCACCCCCGGGTTGCAGATTTGCGTCCAGATGTCCTAAGGTGACCGCAACATGTAGAGAAGGCGATATTGAGTTCGTCGGAGTCTCTAAGAACCACCGCGTCCGCTGTGTGCTTTATTACTGAATATTTTGCATTTTCCAATTTTATACTACTGAAAGGTGCCAAACTGGAGAGCCCGTATTCTTAGACGAGGGGGAAGAGCACCTCGTCGCCTGCCATTTTGTTTCCTAAACGGATCAGAAGCCTCATTTATCATTTGATTTTATTCGAGAAAATATATTAATATTAAAAGATTAGATTGTGTAATATCTCCTGCCTTTTAGGAGCCCGAGTTAGCCATAAGGAGAGTCTAAATGGATCAGGAAAAGCTTCTCTACTTTAAAGGACTGCTCGAGGGAATGCTCCACGACCTATTGGTGGAAGCCGGAAAGACGTGTAGTGACATGCGGCAAGACAGCAATGGGGACTTCCCTGACCCAACAGATCGAGCCTCTTTGGAATCGGATCGGAATTTCCTTTTAAGAATTAAGGATCGTGAGAGGAAGTTGATCATGAAAGTCAAAGAGGCATTGGATCGGGTTGATAATGGAACATTTGGGATTTGCGAGTCCTGTGGAAAGTCTGTTTCTGAAAAGAGGCTGATGGCCAGACCGGTGACCACGCTGTGCATCGAATGCAAAACCGAAGGAGAGAATCAAGAGCGATTGGAGAGGCAAAGAGGGAAAAAGTCTAAAAGAAGTTTTCCCTCTTAGCCATCCGTTCTCTTCGAAAGAAAAATCCTCTATGCCTGAGCTAAGAAAAGACCCCATTCATGGAAGATGGGTGATTATTTCCACAGAGAGGAGTCGAAGACCCTCTGATTTTGCGGCCGAGGAGCGAAGAACAGCGGGTGGATTCTGTCCCCTCTGCGAGGGGAATGAAGATCGAACCCCTCCGGAGATTATTGCATTGCGAGACAATGGAACCTCTCCTAACTCTCCCGGTTGGACCCTTCGCGTCGTCCCCAATAAGTTCCCCGCCCTCAGAATAGAAGGAGAATTGGGTCGTGAGGGCGACGGGATCTATGATAAGATGAACGGAATTGGCGCCCATGAAGTGGTGATCGAAACGCCCCGGCATGAAGAGACCTTGACCACCTTACCGCTAAAAAATGTGGAGAATGTCCTGTTGGCCTACCGCGAGCGGATTATCGATCTGAGGCGTGACCAGCGTCTTCGATATGTCCTGGTCTTCAAAAACCACGGCGTCGCAGCAGGAGCTTCTTTGGAGCATTCCCATTCTCAAATTATCGCCCTTCCTATCGTCCCGAGAAGAGTGAGCGAAGAGATCGAGGGAGCCAAAACTTATTTTCATTATAAAGACCGGTGCGTCTTCTGTGATATCATCCGGCAAGAACTCCAGCAGAAACACCGTGTCATCACCGAAAATAAATCCTTCCTTTCCATTGCCCCCTTTGCATCACGGTTTCCATTTGAAACGTGGATTCTTCCCAAAACCCATCATCCCAGTTTCGAGCAAATGGAGTCTTCCCAATACGAACCGGCAGCTCAAATCCTCTCCGATACCCTCCAGAGAATAAATCGGGTACTCACGGATCCTCCTTATAATTATATTATTCACACCTCCTCCTCCCCAGAGGTGGACGCTGAGCACTACCATTGGCATTTTGAGATCATGCCGAAGTTGACCAAGGTGGCCGGATTCGAGTGGGGGACCGGATTCTATATCAATCCAACTCCTCCAGAGGAAGCAGCAGAGTATATGAGAGAGGTGAAGTAATTCTTTATGTCCGACCTAATCCATCCCTACGATCTTCTGAAATCGGTTGTCCATCTTTCCAATTCATCTATTCCTATCCATATCAAACTGGATCAGATGCTCCAATCCATCTCAGAGACTTTTCAATCAGACCGATGTCTTCTCCTCAGCCCAGAAAAAATCATTAAAAATGGATTTCTTTACCGTCTGGTCTTAGATAGAAAACCTTTATGGGTAGAGGAAGGATCGTCCTTTCAGAATGAGAATGTCCTTTTAGAAGAAAAAGATCTCCTTTGTCCAAGCTTCGCCTGTATTCCTTTGTATGATGGGGCCTCCTCCCAGGGAATCCTCTATCTCGGTTTCTCAAGGCACACCACGTTTTCCCCTCAAGAGGTGGATCTCCTCCTTCTGATCGGGGAGACGATAGAAAGAGCGATTCGGAATGGTGATCTCCAGCAAAAGGCGGAAGAGACGATTACAGAACTGACCGCTCTCTATGAAATGGGAAAAACAATGACATCTACCTTGAAACTGGAGAACCTCTTTGAATTAATCGTCGCAACGGGTTTAAAAATTCTCAAAGCCAGGGGAGGGGTACTGAGAGTCGAGGACAGAAGGACCGGTGAGTTGAAAATCAGATGCAGTGTGGGAGATTATCATCAAAATCCTCTCGATGAGAAGATAGCCAGAAGGGTTTTATATACACGAACTCCTCTTTCCTTCAATCACTCCGGTAAAGAAAAACCTTCCTTTTCCTTCCTCTGTGCTCCTTTTCTCTCAAAGGGAAGAACTTTGGGAACCCTCGCCTTTTATGATAAGGATTCTCATTCTTCAAAATTCGATCATAAGGACCTTCAACGATTGACGATGATGGCGAATCAGATGGCCTGTGCCATTGATAATGCTTTGATTCACCATGAAACTTCTGAAATGGTTCAGAAGCATGAGAAAAGGGTGAAAGAGCTTTCTACCCTCTGGGAACTCAACAAGGCCCTTTTGACCACGGTGAATTTTGAGCGGACACTCCATTTAACCTTGACCGCCATTACGATCGGAGAAGGGCTGAAGTTTAATCGAGCCATGCTCTTTCTGGTCAACGAGAAAGATCATATTTTAGAGGGGACCATGGCCGTGGGACCAGATAGCGCTGAAGAAGCAGGGAAGGTTTGGACCTCTCTCTCTCAGAGAAATGGAACCCTTTCAGATCTGATCACTCAACTCTACCCTCAAGGCCACTCTATCTTAAACTCTATTGTCAAAGGAATTCAGATTCCTTTGGAACAGGAACAATGTATCCTTTCGCGTACCGTTCTTGAGGGAAGGCCGTTCAATACCCAACTTCCTCAATCCGATGAGGGATGGCTGCAAACCCGATGTGAAAGGGGTTGCCATTTGGGTTCAGAGGTGGGATGTTATGTGGGTGAGCATCTCAGTCGAGATCCAAGAATTTATTCTTTTGCTACCGTCCCTCTCTTGGGAAAAGGAAAAGTCATCGGTGTGATTCTGGTGGACAACCTTTACAACCAAAACCCTATTACAGAGGAGGATGTTCACTTTCTAAGCATGTTCGCCAATCAAGCCGGATTGGCCATTGAGAACGCCAGCCTCTATCGAAATTTGGAGGAAGTCCATCAGGAGCTCAAAGAAACCCAGACTTTTTTGGTCCATTTAGAAAAGATGGTGGCCTTGGGTGAAATGTCTACCGCCATCGCTCATGAGATCAAGAACCCCCTCACCTCCATCGGTGGATTTGCACGCCGTCTGGATCGGAACCTCCCGGAGGAATCCCAAGAGAAGAAATACTCTCAGACGATTTACAAGGAGGTCAGCCGTCTTGAGAAGATTCTCAACGACCTCCTCAACTATACCCAAGACGAATCCTTGGTCTTTAAAGAATTAGATCTTCGTGATATCCTAGAAGAAAGCCTTTCCATGGTGGCTGCGGGAATTCCCTTAGAAGGGGTTCAACTCGTCAAGGAGTATGGAAAAGAGATCCCCAAAATCATGGGAGATTCGCATCAATTAAAACAGACGTTCTTCAATCTGATCAATAATGCCTGCCAGGCGATGAAAGAAAAAGGAATCCTTTTTTTGCGAGTCCATTCCTTTTCAAAGAATGGTTCATCTTATATCAAGGTGGAGGTGGAAGATACCGGGAAGGGGATCGATCCAGAAAACCTCCACAATATCTTTAACCCCTTCTATTCCACAAAGGAATCCAGTCTGGGTTTGGGCTTGCCCATTGTCCACAGAATTATCACTTCCCATCGGGGCCAGATCGAAGTGGACAACCATCCAGGCAAGGGAGTGAATTTCATCATTACTCTCCCCGCGAAGGAGGGAATAGAGAAAAAAATTGAAAATGCGAGAGGGAGCTAATAGACCCTTTGGTTCATAATTATAACTGCAGTTAACGGGATGAACAAAGCGCATCCAGGAGTCAGATTCATGAAAAAGATTTTAGTCGTAGACGACGAGGAGAGCATACGCTTCCTTTATAAGGAGGAGTTAGAGGAGGAAGGGTATATCGTGGAGTGCGCCAAGAACGGGGAAGAAGCGCTCGAAAAGCTCTGCCTCTTCAAACCAGACCTCATCTCCCTCGATATCAAGATGCCTGTGATGAACGGCATTGAAGCCCTAAAACGAATTCGAGAGAAGGAGAGAAAACTTCCAGTCATCCTCTGTTCCGCCTATGGGGAGTATAAACAGGACCTCACCACCTGGGCTTCGGATGCTTATGTCGTCAAATGCGCAGATTTGACAAACTTCAAATTCACGATCCGAAAACTTTTAGGGTTATCATGAAAGCTCATCGCTTTGAACGGGCAGAACTAGTGTAGTGATTCTAACGCTTCTTTACATTGATTCCGAAGCCGTCATTCCCGCGAAGGCGGGAATCCAGCGCAGAAACACTGGATTCCGGGTCAAGCCCGGAATGACAAATAAAGGAAAGTGATTTCTGAATTACTACACTATGTGAAAAGTTGAAAGGCCTTTCCAAAAATTGTGATTTTTTCTACGGACACGCGACACTCCGGCGTGTAGGCACGGTTCACGCCTGCGCGCTGAAGCGCTACGGCGCGCAAGCACGGACACGTTTTTTATAAAAAATGGGGCAGTAGCTCAGTTGGGAGAGCGCCAGAATCGCACTCTGGAGGTCGGGGGTTCAACTCCCCTCTGCTCCACCAATGATTTCAATGGGTTAGGTGAATAGAGTGGAGCCCCACGGCCAAAACCCGTGCTTGCGCGCCAATGTGTCTGCCTTCGTCGGAGCGGCTTCGCGCAGGCAGGTGCTTCAGCATACAGGTGTGATTCCTAACAGATCTCCCTGTGGGGTAACAAGCCGGCCATCTGCTTATAGGAATCCAGCTTTATGCCTAAACCTCTTATTTCTATCCTGGCCACCTAAGGAAATTTATTAAATTTTCTTAAAACCACAAAAAAATATTGACAAATGAAAAAAAATCTGATAAAAATATTAGGTTTTTTGCTTAAATTCTTATCTGAATTCTTTTAACTTTTAACGTGTTGAAATGATTAGTTTTTGCTTAAATGAGGTAAGTAATGCCTACAATTAGTCAACTGGTTCGAGAAGGGAGGAAAGGCGTCAAGAGTAAGACTTCTGCTCCCGCTCTTACGGGATCCCCTCAAAAAAGGGGGGTTTGTATTCGAGTCTATACAACCACTCCCAAGAAACCTAATTCCGCTCTTCGAAAAGTTGCTCGAGTGA
>CAZEKS010000035.1:0-11418 GCA_964512795.1 uncultured Syntrophaceae bacterium | reverse complement strand
ACATCCCTAAATGGGCAGGGCTTGAAACCGAAGTGGGCGAGATCAAAGGGGAGGAGGGGCTTTCCACAGTGGAAGAAGCTCTGTTTCTCATCCAAGGACTGAATGCCCATGACATCTTCCCGGATTGGATTGCTTTAAACAATGGAACGACCCATGGGATTGAAGAGAAGGATTCCGGGATCCAGGTGCCTTTGACCGCAGATATTCACAAGGCCATAGAAAAATATAAAGTGTCTGGCGCCCAGCATGGAACCTCCGGTAACAGCTCCGAGAGGCTTCGCCAAATCGCTGCCAAGACCCATACCACAAAAGCCAATGTTGCCACAGCCCTGCAGATGATCTCATGGGGTGTTCAGGTAAACGATTATGGAAATGCCATTCTGGATGCGAATGGGAATTTCAGCAAAGTGAAAGAAGAGGGTGTCACTGAGGAGATGTGGGCAGAGATGGTGGCTTATGCCCAATCGAAAAACTGGAAAAAAGGAGACTATAAAAACCTCAGCCTCCCGTTTGAAAATAAACTGCTTGGCCAACCGAAAGAGATCAGGGACCGGATGGTAAAAGAAGTAGAAGGCTTTGCTTACAAGATGATGACAGAAGTCTTCAACTCCCAGAATACGGCTCCCCTGGCGATAGAGGCCATTTTAAAAGCGGGCTCCTATGGTCTTGGTCCTAAAGTAACCCGGATGGAAAACCCTGCGGAATGGACGGAAGATAAGATCACAGAACAAGCCTCCCGCCTTGGAAGCGACAAGGGCCCTGCTGGAAAATTCGATGATTAGGAAATCGGGGGGTTGCATTTAAAAAATATTGAAGTTTTAGATTTACTTAACTAATTTATTTAGGGCCCTATAGCCATCCCAATATAAAACAAACTTACCGGCATTATTATTCATTCCGGAAGAAATGTTCGAACTGGATGACTTGACCCGGCGGCACAACGATGAATTCATCATCCCATGGCCCGTTGACCATCTTTTTCACCAGGACTGTCGATCCTTCAATCTCTTCATACCTCAGCCCAAATCGCTCTGCGGTGCGCCGCGCATAATCGCGGTAACGTTCCAGTTCGTGCTGACCCGTATTGATTAACGCCAGCCGCTTGTAGTTTTTGAGCATCAGGCGTGTTAGCCGCTTGGCGAGTTTCGGGCCACGGGTCGCTACCATCCGCTCGTACTCGGTAAAGGGAGTACCCCCTACCTCAATCCAACCTTTGGTCAGGTAATATGTCCCTGGTTCAGACCGAGACTGTTGTCGGTAAGCCGAGTATGAGCCTAAAAAAATCGCAATGCAGTCATCCACGCGCGGCACAACCAGTGTACAGTCCGTGGCACGTATCCCGATCGCGCCCTTTGAACAAAGCCCATAACCCAGGATAATCGTATCTGCCTCGCTGCTCGACGTATTAATGGCCTCCTGCAGGGTATGGCGGAGTTTGTTAGGCTCGATATGCAGGCCAAAGTCAAGAGTTCGGTGCCCTACATCAAGAGGCAAGAGAGGCAACATCTCCTCGATGACAGTGGCACAGGCAATTACCATTTTACTTTTTTTGGTCATATAAATTCCTGAGACTACCGTGCCCCCCCGCACTCCCCCCCTGAGGGGAGGGAGCGGGGTTGATTTAATGCGTTTATATTAATACTATAACTCAACTGCCATCAAAATTTAAATGGGGCATTGATTATCTGATTGACAGGTACATCAATTATTGATAGAAACGATTTGGATTCGTTTACCCAATAAAGCCAAATATCTTAAAAGATTCTGAAAGGATGGGGTCTTATTTATGGAAGGGTTAATAGTTCTTTTCGGTTTGATCTTGATCGTTGTTGTTTTAGGGGCCATTTGCGGATTCGTGGCTTTTTCAAGAACTCAGGGTCTGGTTCGGGAACTTGAGGATGCGAAAAGGCAACTAAGATCTTTAAGGGATGAAATTAAAAAACACGAAGGACCGCCTATCCCTGAGAAAAAGGTCATAGCTCCGCTGCAACCAGTTCCTGCCAGGGCTGTTGAGCCATCCATTGTAACTCGAGTCCAGAAAGTCATGGAGGCTCCCAGTCCTCCTATCCCCCAAACTCTTCCACCGAAAATGAAGCAGGAGATACCTCCTTCCCAGCCCCCCAAGTTTCCGTCACAGTCTCTGGAGATGAAGCTCGGGACAAAATGGCTAAATTGGGTCGGTATCGTGATGTTGCTTGTGGGCATCGGCTTCTTTCTTAAATATGCCTATGACAATGCCTGGATCGGACCGAAGGGCCGGTTAGCCATAGGGGTAATTTTGGGGAATCATCGCGATTGGTCTTGGAGAGCGATTCCGGCGCAAGGATTGGCCCGTTCTGTTTCAGGTTCTTTCGGGCGGCGGCCTGGCTATTTTTTACCTCTGTGTGTTCTTCTCTTTTCAGGTTTATGGTCTGGCAGACCAAACCCTTTCAATGGTATTGGCGATTCTTGTGACGGCCCTCGCTGTGGTGATGGCCGTTGGCTATGATGCGCTCTCTATTGCCATTCTGGCTGTCATCGGCGGTTTTTTGAGTCCGGTCCTTCTGTCCACCGGAGCGAATCACCCCTATGCACTTTTCATCTATATTGCTATCCTGGATATGGTGGCAATGGGAGCGGCATACTTTCGCAGATGGCGTGCCCTGGACCTTCTCTGTTTCATCGGTACGACCGTGATGTACCTGGGATGGCATGGAAAGTTTTATGCATCCGACCAGATGATACCCGCACTGGTCTTCACTTCTCTCTTCTACCTGATGTTTCTTCTCATACCAACCTTACATAGCCTGGTGCGTCGCCTTCCTGAAACAACGGAAGGGCTGCTGTTCGTCATTCTCAGCGCTCTGTTTTCGTTTTTTTCTTATTACAGTATATTATTCACAGAATACCGGTATTTCATGGGCCTTGTCGTAATCGGACAGGCCTTGCTTGTGTTCCTGCTCTTTCAGGTATGGAACAGACGGGTGGGGAAAGAGAGCAACATCGCAGCAAGCTTCCTGACGGTCACCCTGGGTCTGGTCATCATTGCCATTCCCATCCAGCTCAAACTCTATGGTATTCCCATTGCCTGGAGCGCGGAGGGAGCAGTGCTTTTCCTGCTCGGCATCCGGTTCCGGCAGATCCTTTGCAAAGCAGCAGGACTCGTTGCCCTTATTTTAGCTGCCGGGGGACTGTTTTTCCGGCTGCCTCTTCACAGTACTTTTTTCACTCCGGTCTTCAACATACCCTTTGGCTCTTGGATGTTTGTCATTGCCATGGCTGCCATCTCAGCCTACCAGTTAAGCAAAAAGGAGACGAGTCATGAGATGTGGCACAGTGCCCTGGCCGGAATATGCTTTTTGCTGACCATTTTTCTGGCATGTTTTCTTTTCAGCGTTGAAGTATCACAGGGTTGGACCATCAACCATCCCATGGCTAATTATCATACTTATGAGAGCAGCTCGCTGGTCATTCTATGGTCATTGATTCCAATTATCATCACCTTCATGCTGGTTAAAAAAGGAGCCAAGGCCTGGATGCCGCTCCCGTGGGTCTGTTATGGCATTGGAGCCATATTCCTTTTTGTCGGCCTTGAACACTATTCTTATCCCTCACCCTGGCTTGCTTTGAATGGCTCTTTTTTGCCCAACTTCATTTTTGTATTCTCTCTCTGGGCGGGTGCCCGCTTCACCCGTCGACTCGATCTGAAAGTCGAAGCAGATGTGCAAGGGCTGGCCGGCCATGCATTTTTGGCACTGCTGGTTGCAATGGAATGTGTACGCTGGAGTCACTACAGTAGCGTCATCACTCCTAAGATGGGCATCAGTCTGATTTCGGCTGCCTGGGCCGTACAGGCTTTTGTTGTCATATGGATCGGTCTGGCCAGACGATCTCCTCTTCTTCGTTATCTTGGATTTGCTTTATTCCTCCTGGCGGTAGGTAAAACATTGATCATTGATACAAGTGAACTTGAGAAGGTCTATCGTATCATTTCTTTTGCGGCATGTGGTCTGCTTCTGGTGACTGCCGGCTACTTCTACCAGCGTTATAGCCCAAGGATATTGTAAAAATTAGATTCGGAGATAAAGAAATGAAAAAACTCTTGGTAATCATCTTTTTGATCAGCATAGCAACTTCTGTCCATGCGGCGATCGACTTTCCGGGATGGAGCTGGCAGCGTCCCGTTGATATTCGAACGTCCCTGGGATTTGTTCGCATCGCAATCCCTCCCGAAGTTTTTAATGAGAGTCAGGCGACGCTCGATGACCTCCGAGTGATCGACGAGAACAGAAGACTCGTCCCCCATGTCATTCACTGGGGGAGGGTGAAAGAAACCCAACACCTGGAGTGGCAGCCGGCACGGCTCTTGAACGAGACGTTTGTTCCGGGAAAGTATGCTACGGTGACAGCGGACTTCGGGGAGATGACAGAAAAAAACCATATTATGGTAAGCCTTTCCGGTCAAAATTACCGGCGCCAGGCCCTGCTTGAAGGGAGTCATGACAGCCGGGTTTGGGAGGTGGTTGCTGAAGCGGTGTGGCTTTTTGATGTGAGCTTGCCTGGCAAAAATTTTAAGGTGGATGCCATCAAGTTCCCTACTAATAACTTTCGTTATCTTCGATTGACGGTTTATTACATGACCGATGACCCAAGGCGCATTACCATCGAAACGGTTAAAAGCGCCTTCCAACGAACCGAAATGGAAAAGGAACTGGTATCCGTGCCCGTAAAGCAGATGGTTGTGTCTCACGATGAGAAGAAAAATCAGACGGTGATTGAGGTAGACCTCGGTTTTCGCCACCTGCCTGTGGCGAATCTCCAGTTTGAGAGCTCTACCTCTTATTTTTACCGCGGCTATGAACTTCTTGGACGGAATGAGTCGAAGGAGAGAGTTCCGCGCAAGACAGAAACCAAATGGGACACCATCGAGCGTGAGGTTCCCTGGAGATCGATTGACCCGGGGGTTTTATACCGTATTCAGCATAAACAAAAAGTGAGTGAATTGCTCAGAGTCGAAAACATAAACGCTCCATACCGGTTTTTGAAAATTTGCATTTATAACGGAGACAACCCGCCACTGAAGATTGACAAGATCTCATTGTACCGACGTGATACCAGTTTGGTTTTTCAGGTTCAGTCGGGTCAGGTTTATACATTGATTGGAGGCAATCCAAAAACCGGCGGGGCAAACTATGATCTTGCCCGGTCCATTCAGGGAGTTGACGAATTCAAGCTGCCGGTGGTGAGTCTCGGTGCGTCAATTCCCATTCCCCACAAAGAGAAAATGGTTCCTTGGACTGAACGCCACGGCACTCTCCTATGGACCATTCTTGTGCTTGCGGTAATTGGAATGCTGATTCTTATTGTAAGAAGCCTAAAGAAACTTCCATCGCAAGGAAAAAGGTAAGGTTGTCCAATGCGCTTGGTTAAGAAACAAAGCGGAGAAGCTGCTTTGGGTTTTCAATCACCAGATCAGCGCCTGACTTGATTAAAGATATTTTCCAGGCTTTTTGGTCGCGATGACCCACGAGAAAACCAATAGCAAGTATTGAGAGATATTTTTTCGCTGTCCGTGCCGCCAGCATATCGTCCACGACATCTCCCACATATCCGCATTTCGGGTTAGGAATGCCGATTTCCTGAACTGTTCTTAGAATGGAATAGGGGTGGGGTTTTGAACACTCAATTTTCTTTCCAGTTGAACGGAAGATGCGATTTTCCTCTGCCTCACATTCATTAAGGGTGACCACGCTATCGAAATAAGGATATAGGCCAAACCGTTTCAGGGCCATTTCGGCTTCAAATCTTGGTCGGCCGCTCGCGATTCCCATTCGGATTTTTTTCCGAAGAGCTGCTAAGATATTTTTAGGGATCAGAGTCTTTTCTTGCAGGTAAAACCCTTTGCCCTTGTAAAAAAGGGGGGAAAGATGGTAACGAACAGCAAATTTTTCTCCTAAGTAGATTTCCTGAAAGATTCGTTTGATCAAATTTTCTTGATCGATATCCCCAAGTCGATAGACCCAACCCTCCCAATAAGTTCCTAATACCCGGCGAACCCCGCTCAACCCTCCCCCTGATATTTTCACCTTTTCCAAGAAGGAAAGGAGGTGCTCCCTCTTTAATCGGATGGGAGTTTTCCGATGGATCATGGAGGATTTTGTTTTGAGATAAGGAACTATCTCTTGAACAGAAGAAAATCTCTTCCGTTTTGGAAGAGGTGAAATACCCAAGATGGAAAGAAGGTAAAGAAAGAGTCCGGAGGTTAAATCCCAATCATTATTAAAGCCTCCTGCCGATTTAAAGAGGGAGATTTCCTCATCTGTTATCCAACCCGTTCTGCTTCTTTCAAACCCCAGGCAGGTTTCCAGATAGATTTGGATGGTTCGTTGGATGGTTTTCCGATAAGACTTTGAGACGTCAATCAGAACCCCGTCCATGTCAAAGATAAGGATATCCATAATCATTAAGCTCCAATTTCCAAATCCCAAATCCCAAACAAATCCCAATCATCAATTCCCAGACCTCCAAGCAAGACTATATATCTATTTTTAAAATTTCGGTCATTGAATATTTGGTTATTATCTGGATATTGGTGCTTGGGATTTGGTGCTTATTTCTTGACCTCTTCCATCACTGCCTGCACAAGACTCTCCACATCTAATCCTTGCATCCGGTAAAGTTCATCCGGTTTACCGGAACTGCCATACTGAGTGACTCCAAGTTTACGAAAACGGATTCCCAGACCGTGCCCTGCGATGAAGTTGGCGATGAGACTTCCCAAACCAGTCTGGATATGGTGGTCTTCGTAGGTGATGAGGATTCCTGTCTTGGCCGCTTTGAGGATCGCTTCCCTATCCAATTCGCTCAAGCAGGAGACATTAATTACCTGAGTATAAATTCCCTTTTCTCTTAATATTTGACAGGCCTGGACGGCCCTGTAAACCATTCCTCCTGCCGTAAGTATCGCCGCATCTTTTCCGTTCCGTACCAGATCGGCTTGACCATATCGAAACTCATAAGAGGGGCCAAATAAAGAAGTTCCTTCCTCCGTGAGGAGGATTGGGATGGAAGATCGGCCCATAACGACAAGGAAATTTCCATGGGTTTTTGCCACATACCGGATGACGCGATCGGTTTGGTTAGGATCTGCAGGGATAATAATTCTATATCCAAAGAGATTTTGCATCACTCCAATGTAGTCAATGCAATGGTGAGTTTTCCCATCTTCACCCACATCAAGGCCATTATGGGTGCAGATGAGTTTGAGGTTTGTCTCGTTGATATCATTGAGACGGTGTTGATTATAGGTTTCATCCACCCCAAAGACTCCAAAATCTGCAAAGAAAGAGAGAAGACCAACCGTGGAGATAGCTCCGGCGATGGTGGCGGTATTATGCTCCTGGATTCCTCCCTGGAAGAAATGATCGGGAAACTGCTTAGCAAACCCTGTTGTTTTCACAGAGGAGGCCAAATCACAGTCGAAGACCGCCATGGGGAGAGGAGAATCCTGTTGGAAATTGGCTTTAGCGATATCAACCAAGGCATTTCCAAAGGCGCTTCGATTGTCCAACTTTTGATCCTTTTCATAATTTCTTGGACTCCCTGTCTGAATAGAAGGAGTTTCCATAGGATATTTTCTTCCACGGAAGGGGAGGGTTCCTTGTTCCCGAATCTGGCGGTATCGATCTAAATCATCTTCGACTCCCAGCTCCTGGATGGCCTTCTTATATTCCTCAAGCGTAAGGGCCCTTCCATGGAACTCTTCTTTCCCTTCCATGAAAGAAACCCCCTTTCCCATGACGGTGTGGGCAAGGACCAGCGTTGGATGTTTGCAGAGAGTCGCCTCACGAAATGCGGTGTAGATCTCTTGAAATTGATGGCCATTCACTTCCACCACCCGCCACCCATCTGATTCGAAATTTTTCGAGATATTCTGGGGCATGATCTCTTGAGTGACTCCGCTGATCTGCCTACAGTTGAGGTCGATGATTACCGTGAGGTTGTCAAGACCATACTTTATGGCAAATCGGCGGGCCTCAGAAATCTGGCCTTTCTGCTGTTCACCACAACCCATGGTGACAAAAACATGAAATCCTTTTTCTAAAATCTTTGATCCCAAAGCAAATCCACACCCCGCTGACAATCCCTGTCCTAAATTACCGGTATTCCACTCCACCCCCGGGATGCCTTTCTCAACATGTCCTTCAAAAGGGCTTCCGGCTTTCCGAAAGGTAGCAATGGCTGCCTCAATGGGAAAGAAACCCATACGGCCGAGAGCCGCATAGACTCCGGGAGAGGTATGGCCATGGCTGATCACAATTCGATCCCTATTTGGGTCTGATGGAGATAGAGGATGAATATTGGCGTAAGAATAAAGAATGAGATAGAAATCGATGGATGACATGGACCCACCGGGATGTCCTGATGCGGCAAGGGTAGTCATTTTTAATATATCACCTCTGGCCAACCTCGCCAGTTCTGATAGCTTCTTAAGAGAATCTTTATCCAGTTTTCCAGCTTCAAACCTCTTTCGGCTCATCTTCTTCCTCCGACCTGGTAACGAAAAGCGCATAGAATATAATACATGAAGAAACTATTCTCGATTGATCGAAAATACTCATAACATATCACCTCATTTTTGGCAAGAAAATATTGGCAAGAAGGTGCTTATTGAAAGGATTGGAGTCCCTTATGGTTGACAATTCCGGCATTTGGCTATAAAAGCTATTTAGGTAGACAATTGCTGGCGAGAGACAAAGGGTAAACACGGCTCGACGTTGGACAATTTTTTGGGCAGGGAGGATACTATGATCATTGGAGTGCCAAAAGAGATTAAAGATGGTGAGAAAAGGGTGGGCATGACTCCTCAAGGTGTGGATGCCTTAGTCGCACACGGTCATCGTGTGCTTGTGGAAAGGACGGCAGGGGAGGGCAGCGGTTTCTCTGACCAGGAATATCGGGAAGCTGGAGCAACACTTGTTGAAGGGGCAAAGCATGTTTGGGGCGAAGCCGAAATAGTGGTGAAGGTCAAGGAACCCTTGGAGCCAGAATTTCCCCTGATGAGACCTGATCAGGTTCTCTTTACCTATCTCCATCTGGCTGCCAATCGGGAACTCACTTTAAAATTGATGGAACGGCGGATCGTCGGGATCGGGTATGAAACCGTTCAGGGGCAAGATGGATCTCTTCCTCTACTTCGCCCGATGAGCGAGATTGCAGGAAGGGCCTCAGTTCTTGCGGGAGGAATGTGCTTAGAGGCCAGGCATGGGGGAAGGGGGGTTCTCCTCTGTGGGGCTTCGGGCGTTCCTCCGGCTAAGGTGGTCATCCTTGGAGCGGGGGTGGTGGGCACCAATGCCTGCAAAGTAGCTCTGGGGATTGGCGCCCGCGTCAGCATTCTCGATATTCACCCCGAAAGGCTGGCTTATCTCCATGACATTACCCAAGGTTATATTGCCACTTTCATCTCCAATCGAATGACAGTCGGGGAAGAGATCGCTGGCGCCGATCTTGTCATTGGGGCTGTCCTTATCCCGGGTTCCCATGCACCCAAATTAGTTACCCGCCAAATGCTGAAGAGGATGCGCCCTGGTTCTGCTGTGGTGGATATCTCTGTGGATCAGGGCGGGTGTTTTGAAACCACACGCCCCACCACTCATGAGAATCCCACCTACATCGAAGAAGGCATCGTCCATTATTGCGTGACCAATATCCCAGGCGCTTTTCCAAGGACTTCCACCTTTGCCCTCACCAATGCAACGTTTCCCTACGTCCTTCAGATTGCAGACAAAGGTTATAAAAAGGCTATGGAAGAGAATGCGGCGTTAAGAAAGGGCCTTAATGTGATGGATGGACAGGTCGCTTATCAAGCCGTGGCTGAGAGATTTGGATTGGCTTTTATGCAAAACCCCTTTTCTTTTCGTTCCTTGAAAAAACCTTCCTGATATGGTAAACCATTCATGCCCTTCGGTCTCTTTCGAATAACATCTCGATTGAAAGGGGTTTTATCGGATTTTTCTAATTCAGGTGTAATTAGAAATCCGAATTTCAAAGCGCCAAATTCGGAGCAAAAATATTTGAAATTTCTCCTTCCCCTCTCCCCAGCGGGGAGAGGGGAAGGAGAGGAGGCAAAAATCTTAGCAGAAAATCCTCATATTTAACTTGTAAGAATATAAGATTTTGACTATGCCAGAGTAGATTGAGGGAAAGGTGGTAGAAACCTCAATAGGAAAAAAGTTGACTATAGCCATCGATGGCCCTTCTGGCGCGGGCAAGAGCACTGTAGCAAGATCTTTAGCCAGACGATTGGGTTACATTTATATTGATACAGGAGCGATGTACCGGTCTGTTGCGCTCAGAGTTAAAGAGAAAAGCATCTCTCCAGAGGATGAACTGGCGCTCAAACAATTGGCTTCATCCCTTCCTATCACCTTCTCCACAAAGGGGGAACAAACCCATGTTTTCTGCGAGGGAGAGGATATTACGGAAGCCATCCGCACACCAGAAATCAGCCGTCTCGCCTCTGCCATTTCAAGGCAGAAGGGGGTAAGAGAAGCTCTTGTTCAGATGCAGAGGGAGATGGGAAAGGAAGGTGGCGTCATCCTGGAAGGAAGGGATATCGGTACGGTTGTTTTTCCTGACGCCGATGTAAAGTTTTATTTAGATGCCGAGAGTGATGAAAGGGCAAGAAGAAGATACCATGAAATGGTTAAAAAGGGAGTCAGGGTGGATTACAAAGAAACACAAGAAGAATTGGTCCAAAGGGATCATCATGATATGCATCGGATCCATTCTCCGCTCAAAAAAGCAGACGATGCCCTGCTCATTGACTCCACTCATCGGTCTGTAGAAGAGGTCGTGGAAGAAATGGTTCGGATCATCTCTCGGGTCATCAAGGGGGCAGAGCAGAAGGTTCAGCCCCTGAAAGCCTAAAGGGTTAAAGAGATTTCTGAAAAAGTACAGAAATCTCTGATTTCACTGATTATGAAAGGATTACACAGGTTAGAAATGCATTGAAAATAAAGAATAAATCATGTAATCATTTCTTTAGATCTGTGTAATCAGGAGAGCCTAAAGTAGTTTTTCAAGCTCTCCTAAAAGATTTGTAATTTTTTACCTGGTATGGTATATATCATCAAATTCCTTATAGGAAAGGGGTTTTTAAATGGCGAAGGAAGAAATGGTTTCTTCGGAGGAAGAGAAAAAACAGACCTCTCTGGAAGGAGAAGAGGGAGAGGGGAAAGAACTTTTTCGGAGGGATGAACCTGTCGAAGACTCGACTCTACGAGAAGATTTTCAAACGCTCTATGAGGAGAGCCTAAAGACCTTGGAGGAAGGTCAAATTCTTAGAGGAATAGTTGTGGATATTACCCCAGATCACGTGACCGTGGATGTGGGATATAAGTCCGAAGGACAGATCCCCATGCAGGAGTTTTTGAAAAG
>CAZEKS010000034.1:0-11645 GCA_964512795.1 uncultured Syntrophaceae bacterium | reverse complement strand
TTACCATTTTAGGAGCCACGTCCTAAATTTCAACTATTTTTAGCACACACTCTAATTCTTAACTCATAACTCTTAACTAATCTTTTTGGCTGCTTCTTTGGCGAAGTAGGTGAGGATCAAATCAGCGCCAGCCCTTTTAATGGAAGTAAGAGATTCCATCATCACCTGTTCCCCATCCACCCATCCGAGTTGCGAAGCCGCCTTGATGAGAGCAAATTCGCCACTGACATTGTAAGCCGCCACGGGTATATTAAACGTTTGCTTCACTCGATAGATAACATCTAAATAGGGAAGGGCGGGTTTGACCATGACGATATCCGCACCTTCTTCGATGTCGAGCCGAACTTCCCTCAGGGCCTCATCTCCATTGGTCGGGTCCATCTGGTAAGATTTTCGGTCACCGAACTGGGGTTTCGATTCGGCAGCCACTCGGAAGGGTCCATAAAAACTGGAGGCATATTTTGCCGAATAGGCCATGATGGGAATGTCCTCGAATTGATTTTCATCGAGGATCTTTCGAATGGCTCCCACCCTTCCATCCATCATATCAGAAGGCGCAACCATATCGGCTCCTGCCCTGACATGAGAGAGGGCTTGACGGGCGAGAAGATCAAGTGTTTCATCATTCAGAATTCTTCCTCCCTCCACTAAACCGCAGTGACCGTGGCTGGTATATTCGCAGAGACAGACATCGGTGACGATGAGGATGCCTTCCACTTTTTCTTTAAGCTGCCTTACCGCCCTCTGGATGATCCCATTCTCAGCATAGGCTTCTGAACCTAAATCATCTTTCTTTTCGGGAATGCCAAAAAGGATGACGCCGAGAATTCCCAAGGATTTGGCTTCCTTCACCTCTTTGATCAAGAGATCAATAGAGAGCTGAAAATGCCCGGGCATTGAGGAGATCGGCTGTTTCAACCCCTTTCCAGGACGGACGAAGAGAGGAAGGATCAAGTCATCCGGCCTGAGGTGGGTTTCCCGGATCATTCTTCGAAAGACATCGTCTTTTCGCAATCTTCTCGGTCTATACTGAGGGAACTTCATATAGCCTCCTTTACCCCGTTAGAAAGCCCCGCTGCTTGCAGCGGGGATGAAAACTATTCCTTTGTCAGCGAACCCCGATAGAAAGTAAAAGACTTTCTAACGGGGTTTACATTCGTCTTTCATTATTTTCTACAATATTTTAAGGTAATTGTCTATAAATGAACTCAGATGTTGCATAAACGGGGGAAGAAAAGGAAACGTTGGTTCTAAAACAGCTTAACAACTGAGGCGAAAAGGCGTAGTGTCTCGATATGTTTAGGTTGCCGAGACTCGATGCCCCCGGAGTTTTGCACCATGTCATGAGATGAGGCATCGAGTGGACAAGAATATTCCGTAATGATCAAGACCGGGAGGATTTCCTAAATACGCCCCCTCTGTTTAAAGATTTCCCATTTCTACGACATCTTTGATTTTTCTAAAAATATCTTATTACAGCGATTACACGATTTCCTTGACAAAATTCGATACTCTTATTAGGATAAATTTCCAAAAGGACACTCCGTTAGAAAGAGCAGGGCGAAGCCCTCGCCCTCGATAAGGAGATGAAAACATTTATTGTATCATCTCCGCCATAAATAGCAGGGTTCTCTTACGGGGTAAATGGCAAGGAGAGGGGGTGATGTTAATCTACAATCTTTTAAATAATGGATCGCTTTAAGGCTTCATTGTTGATTCATGTCAAACAATTTAACAGAACTGATTTGAAAAAGAGGAGACAGACCATGAAAAAGAAAATGTTTCTTTCATTACTGACGGTAATTCCGGTTGTCACGTTTCTGATCTGTGCACCTGTTAACGCGGCCCCAGCAAAAGATAAAATCCGAATAGGGCAGGCAGTTTCTCTCTCAGGTCCGCTCAGTCAAAGTAACGCAGTGGTAAGCACTCCATACTATGATTTATGGGTTAAGGATGTCAATGCCGAAGGTGGGATATATGTAAAAAAGTATGGCAAAAAATTGCCCGTAGAGCTTCTGATATATGATGATAAATCTGATATAGGCACGATGACGAGACTACTGGAAAAATTGATTTTAGAGGATAAGGTTGATTTTATATTACCCCCTTGGGGCACTGCAATGCTCTTTGCTGCCGCTCCTATCGCCAATAAACACGGGTATATACTTATCGGAGGTGCCGGAGGCGCGGAGAAACTCAAGGAGGTTAAGCTGCCCTACTTCTTCCAGAGTTTGAATTTTTCCGAAACCCAGATCCCAGTTCTTACTAATATCCTTGTTGAACTTGGAGTGAAAAAGGTGGCGATAATCTCCCATGAAGACCTTCATGGTATTGAGTATTCAGGTATTGCGTCTCAAGAATTTACGAATAAGGGATTTAATGTTGTTATGAAAAAGGTCTACCCGATGGGCGTTAAGGATTTATCATCTCTGTTGAAGCAAGCGAAGTGGGATAAAGCCGAAGCTTTTTTTGGTTTCAGCTATCCGGATGAGTGTATGCTTGCTACAGGCCAGGCGATTGAGATCGGCTATAATCCCAAAATTTTCTTTCTCAGTGTCGGTCCTGCTTTTTCATTTTATAAAGATGCGTTTGGTGTGAATACGATTGAGGGAATAATGGGTGGTGGTGCCTGGAATGCCAAAAGTTCTCCTGGAGCAAAAAAATTCGCTGAGCATTTTAAACAAGTCACGGGAAAAGATATAGGCAATTACTGGGGTTCACTATACTTTTACTCTGCCATGGAACACTTTAAACAGTCTGTAGAGAAGGCTGGGACACTGGACCAGAAAAAGATAAGGGATATCATGGCAAAAGAGAAGTTCGATACGGCTTTGGGACCGTACTGGTACGATAAGAGGCAAATCTCTGCAAATCATCCCGGCGAAATAGGCCAGTGGCAAAAAGGGGTGTTTGAAGTCATAGACCCTGGGACGAAGCGTACCGCACCACCTATCGCAAAGCCAGCGTGGCCAAAGACACCCAGTAAATCCAAGTAAATTCTAATCAGACCCTTCCCCTTTCAATGGAGGAGGGACAGGAGGGGGGGAATAAAAATCTTTTATTCCCCCCTCCTTCATCCAAACAAGACCTGGAAACGGTTCTCAAATAACAATGTATAAACAGATGGTTGCAAACTATTTATCCTAACTTTTATCATAGATCTGTATCAGATTGAAACAGGAAAGATGACGGGAGATGCCAAGAACAGCGAGGATAGCGCTTCCATCATTGGTCTATCACATCATCAGCAGAGGAAATAATCGTGAGTGGATATTTAATGAGGCAACAGTAGTCAAGCCAATGTGGAGATTAAGGTCCCTCACGATAAAGGAAAGAAATAACAAGATTTGAGTTTTGGCGCTACCAATCATCAATGAATAGGAAGACATCCCATGTTGTTAATAATAAGAAAAAATGGGATGTCTTCCTATTTTATGCAATCCGTGAAAGGGCCTTTCCGGTCTTGATCTTATCTCCATCTTTTAGCTCACTCCAGTGAATCTGTTTTCCTAAATCGTTTGTTCAAAACATTAACCGTGATATAATCATACAGGGTGAACGACTATCGTTATGGATTGAGGATTCGAAGTTAAGATGATCATTCGAGGGAAAATTCCAGAAACAGAGTCTCTGGTGGACATCATCATTGAGAAGGGGAAGGTCATCCAGATTAATTCTTATCAAGAAGGATCTTCCTGTGATTTCGGTGGGGCTGATCTGTATCTATGCTCAGGTTTTTTCGATCCCCAAGTGAATGGGTTTTCCGGGGTGGATTTCAATAGCCCCTGTCTTTCCCCTGAGGGGCTTCATCGGGCAGCCCTCTCCCTGGCTTCCACCGGTGTCACTCATTTTCTCCCTACGCTCATCACTTCCTCTCATGAGAAGATGGTTCGCCAGTTGAAAATCATCGGGGACGCTTTAAAGGACGATTCTCTTCTCCGGAAAATGTGTCCTAAATTCCACCTTGAAGGACCCTATATTTCTCCTGAGGATGGCCCCAGAGGCGTTCACCTTCGAGAGTTCATCCGGCTTCCCCAATGGGAAGAAGTGGAGAGGTATCAGGAAGTATGCGAAGGTCGGATCAAGTGTGTCACGTTAGCTCCGGAGGTGAAAGGGGCGATTCCTTTCATCAAAAAAGCAGTGGCCCATGGAATGATTATTGGAATCGGACATACCGATGCCTCTGAAGAAGTCCTTGAGGAAGCTGTTCAGGCCGGGGCCCGTCTTTCCTGTCACCTTGGAAATGCAACTCCAAGACCTTCCCCTCGCCATCAGAACCCAATCCGAAAACAGTTGGCCATGGATCAACTCATGGTGAGTATCGTCACTGATGGGATTCACCTTCCTCCTGACGCAGTGAAGGACTATATTCAGGCAAAAGGTATGGATCGAATCGTCCTGACAACCGATAGCATGGCCGGAGCAGGAGCCTCTCCGGGAAGATACACATTGGGAGACTTGGAAGTGGAAGTAGGTCCTGATCGGGCAGCCCGGTTGGCGGGCACTTCTCGTCTGGCAGGTTCTACGCTCACCATGGACCGTGCCATTACCAATGTCATCCGGTTTGCAGGGGTTGATCTCCCTTCAGCGATTCATATGGCAGCGAAAAATGCTCAAAAACTATTTCCAGAAGCGGGAGGAGAAATGATTCCGGGCCGTTCTGCCGATTTAGTGCTTTTCGAATATCAAAGGGAACTGGTGGTTCGATCCACATGGATTGAAGGGGAGAAGATTTTTTAGAAATGTGATAAGATAATTAAAAACTTTAGAACAGGAGGGTGAGCCATGAAAGCAACTTGTTGGTTATTTATTCTATTTTTAATTCTTTTTATACCGGTTTGTGTGGAGGCAGGAACACATTCTCTCAGCCTTCGATATCAATCTGTGAAGGCATTTCCATCTCTTCAAACGAAGATAGGATCCACCCTGGCGATGGCCCCTTTTAAAGATGAAAGACCGGAGACATTATATATTGGCCTTCACACCAACCTTCAGGGAGATTTCAGTTATTTTAAAAGCCACCCGTTTCCGTTGGAAAGGGCCATCCAGGAATCTTTATCGGAAGGTCTTGCACGCTGTGGAGTAAAAACCATTCCCATCTCCCATTGGGATGGAAAACCAGAATCCCTGAAGAATATAGAGACCGATTCTGTTCTGACGATTGAAATCAAGAGATTCTGGACAGAAGGAAAAGCCTCTCTTTTCAGAACCCATGTCAAAACCGCGGTGAAATTTGTTATCCATTTGGGGGTGAAAAAGGAAGGCGAAGTTTTTACACGAAACGTGGAAATGGAGAGGGAGATGACGGTGACCAGGTCCACACCGGAGAGGGTGGAGGCTATGATCAACCAAATGTTGACCGACATTTTTGATTCCTATTTTTCGAGTTCCTATTAAGAACTCAAAGAGCCTTCCCTCCCCTATGAGACTGTGTTGTAATTGTGATTGGGGATAGATTCAGCCAGTGGAGAGGGGAAAAATGGGTGATACAAAATTTTCAAAGAGGATGAAGTGAAATCGAAGAAACGGGGCAAGAGTTTCAAAAAGAGTCTTCGTATACTCTGGGAAGCCATGAAAAAGTTTAACGGGGATCATGGTTTTTTCCTATCCGCTGGAATTACCTTCAACCTACTCATCTGTCTCGTCCCATTCATCCTATTGCTTTTAGCCTTGCTGGGCACCTACCTTTATAGTTATCGAGAGGTGTTAGATCATGTACGACACTATTTACAGAACGCCCTTCCCTCCTTCGATCCGAGGATAATGAAGAACATCCTGAGAATTATCCAGGACCGTAAGATCGTCGGGGTGTTGGGCATCGGGGGGTTAATCTGGACCTCCACATGGGTGTTCAGTTCATTGAGGACAGCTTTGAATATGATTTTTCAGGTTGACAAGGGTCGCGGTGTCCTTCGCGGAAAGGGAATCGATCTTCTCATGATTGCTTTGGCAGGGACCTTTCTTCTCACCAGCATGCTGTTTACCTCCGTGATCACCATTGTCCAGGGTTACCGGTTTAGCCCCTTTCTAAATATGGTCCCGATCATTCGATTCATTTTGAAATACGTTATCCCTTTCCTCTTCACTTTTTGGATGTGTTTCTTAATTTACAAAATCATTCCCAATAAGAAAATCTATTTCAAAACCGCTCTTCAAACGGCATTCTTTACCAGTCTATTCTGGGAGGTGGCAAAACAGTTTTTCGGATGGTATGTCCTTCACCTGGGAAAGTTCTCTGTGGTCTATGGTTCTTTAAGCACCCTGGCCATCTTTTTTATCTGGGTTTACTACTCTTCGGCCATCCTCCTCTTGGGAGGGGAGGTCGCCTTTTTGTTGGAAAAAGAGAGAGGGTACAAATGATAGAAAGAAGGCGACGTAAGACAAAGATCGTCTGTACGGTGGGTCCGGCGAGCGAATCGCCTCAGGTCTTGGAAGCCCTGATTCAGGGCGGGATGAATGTGGCACGGCTCAATTTCTCTCATGGAACTCACGAAGAGCATTCAAAGAAGATTAAAACCATTCGTCAAATCGCTGACCGATTGAGACGGCCGGTGACGATCCTTCAAGATCTTGGCGGTCCAAAAATTCGGATCGGCAAGATGAAAGAGGGGGGAGGTGAGTTAAAAAGAGGGAAGCCATTCTGCCTCACCAACCAGGTGCTTATCGGCGACGAGACCCAAGCAACCGTGACTTACCCCGCTCTCCCCAGCGAGGTAAGACCCGGGGATAGAATTCTTCTTGCCGATGGGACAATTGAACTTCAAGTCTTAGAGAGTGATGGGAAGAATGTTCGATGTCAGGTGATCTCCGGGGGAATTTTAACCTCCCACAAAGGAATGAACTTTCCAACAAGAACCCCTCTGGCTTCAGCCTTTACGGAGAAGGATCAGAGGGACCTTCTCTTCGGCATTCAGCAAGGAGTGGATTTAGTCAGTCTTTCCTATATTCAAAAAGCCGCTGACATCGAGGGGGTTAAGAAAATCTTAAAAAAGGAATCAGCGGATATTCCAGTCATCGCCAAAATCGAAAGAAAAGAAGCTTTGGAAAACATCGACGAAATTATCCTGGCCTCAGACGGGATCATGGTGGCCCGTGGAGATTTAGGTCTGGAGACTCCGATTGAAAAGATTCCAAATGTTCAGAAGAGACTGATACGTAAGGCCAATGATTCGGGAAAACCGGTCATCACCGCCACGCAGATGCTTCGTTCAATGGTTGACCATACACAACCTACCCGGGCAGAGGTCACGGATGTGGTCAATGCCATTTATGACGGGACGGATGCGGTGATGCTTTCAGAGGAGACGGCCAGCGGCCAATTTCCTGTCGAAGCTTTCCAGATGATGGCGAAGATTGCTCAATCCGCGGAAGAGGAATTCCCTCACCCTCTATTTTTAAGAAGGGAAAAAGGCGAAGGGATGAATCTCCAACAGGCGATCACTTACACGGCATCGTTATTGGCTGAGGAAGTGGGGGCGAAGGTGATTGTTACCCCAACGGAATCAGGAAGCACGGCGCGCTGGGTGTCAAAGCTTCGACCTCGTCAGCCCATTCTTGCCTTGACCCGACACCTTTCAACCGTCAGAGAGCTCAATCTCTCCTGGGGGGTCGATCCAGTTCTTGGCCCCGGCTGGAAGGATACGGATGAGATGTTAGAGAGGTCGAAGAGAATGCCAAAGGAGTTGGGAATGGCCTCCAAAGGAGAGAAAATCGTTATCATCGCCGGTGTCCCCATCAGCATTCCAGGGACCACCAATCTCATTAAAGTGGAGGTTGTGGAATGAGCGACCCGCCTCAGAGATGCCGGTCATTGACCCATACCGCGAAATTTTGGATGGCGGATTTTGCGTGGAAACCGCTGATCATGCTGGCTGTGGTGGCGGCCGCGTTTGCTTTGGTATATTTCACGCCGGCGCGGAAGCATTTCGGCGACATCCAGAGCGTCAAATACTGGCTGTTGTCGCTGGGGTGGGTGGGTCCGGCAGTATGGATGGGGATTGTTTTCGCGCTGGTGGCTTCGGGTATGCCGCGTCTGCTGTTCTGTCCAATCGGCGGCCTGGCGTTCGGATTCTGGTACGGCCTGCTGTGGACGCAAGTGGCGACATTAGCCGGTTATTATACCCTGTTTCTGTTCGTGCGCTGGGGGGGGCAGGATTTCATCCTTCGCCACTGGCCGCGGGTCGGGCGGCTCAAGAAACATTTCCACGGACATTCCGGGGCGCTGTTGGTCTTTGCCGTGCGCCAGTTGCCGATCAGCGGGCTGATCATCAATTTTCTGCTGGCGCTGTCACCCATCCGACACCGCCACTTTCTGATAGGGACGACCTTCGGGATTCTGCCCCAGGCCATCCCGTTCACGCTGGTAGCAAGCGGCATCTTCAAGCTGACCGGCCTAAATACGCCGCTCTACATCGCCGCTGCGATCGGGCTTCTACTGCTGGTATGCGCAGCCCTGTGGTATTTCTCTCGGCATTCTAAACTGCTGGTCGAACTGCGCGGCGAGACCGAGGCTGCGAATGAGATAAATGGGGCCTCTTCGCCAGACGTTTCCTAAACAAGATCTGACACGGCTTAATTCCTTAAACTGTCAAACCAAGCCAGATTCTCTTTAATCATGTCGGGGATGGGTAACTGGTAAGGGCAGCGCGGCAGGCATTCCCCACATTCCGAGCAGTTTCGGGCTTTCTCTATTAAGTCCTTTATCCACCCCAACTCCTGAGCATTAGAGCCAAAGCGCTTGATGATGGACTTTAGCCCGACTGCAAACTGAATATTGATCTTTTCCGTGCAGGGCTGACAGTAGTCGCAGCGTCGACAGAATTTGCGATCGAATTCCTTCTTTACGGCCTCAATACGCTCTTTATCTTCCTTGACAAGGGAATAGCCTTCGGTAAAGATCTTCCAATTTTCACGAGCTTTTTCCAGAGTCTCCGTCCCCGGGATGGGCACGATGTTCGCCGTTGAGAGGACGAACCTCAAGGCCGGGCCGGCCTCTTCAATCACCCCGCCCGAAAATGGCTTCATAGCCAATACACCGACGTCTTTTTCCTTGGCCAAGGGGAACACTTTCTTGGCGGCCTCAGGCTCTAAAAAGCTATAGCAAGCCATGATGACTTCAAAATGCCCGTCCTCGATCGCCCTCTCCAATACATTGAGGTTGTGGCTGGTGATGCCGATATGATCGATTAACCCTTCGTCTCTCGCACGTTTTAACCCTTCGTAGGCTCCTCCAGAGGCCATGACCCTCTTATAATCCTCGAAGCTGGAAACGCTGTGCAGATGGTAGATATTGATTTTTCTTACCTTCATCTGCTTGAGGCTCTCGTGCACATCATTATAAATCTTCGCCGTTCTTATAAGTGATTTTGAGGAAAGGATGACAGGTCGATCTGTTTTTTGGAGCGCCAATCCAACCCGGTGCTCGCTATTCGTATAAGCACGAGCTGTATCCAGGAGGTCTATTCCCATTTCAATTACCGCCTGTATGACGGAAACCGCTTCGCGTTCACCTACCCGTTGAATAGGAATTCCACCCCATCCTAATTTTGTCACGATTAAATTTGTCCTGCCCAGCCTGATTTTTTCCATCTGCATACTCCTTAAACTAAGCATAATACAAATAAACTCGTATTTCTATCAGTGGAAATGAATTAGGGACCATCCCTTCACCGGAAGAACCCTTTCTCGGTCCTTTATCTTTTACCGAATTCCCATCGAAACGGAGATTAGATTAGAGTGGAATTACACTGAAGACTTCGCCTATAAAGTGTGAAGTTAAAATTCCTAAAGATTTGTTGGGCTTTGATTGAAAGGTTGGATAAGGATTAAGCTTATCGGCTGGTTTTACCGCGCCCGCTCGGTGCATTTGTTGGGACGCCTTTTTTTCTTTTTTTGACTGCGTATTTAACTTCAGGCTCATACACAGCAGGGAAGCTATCCATCCATGACAAATTCTTGCCTATTACTAATTCTTCCATTGTCGCGTGGTGTGTATTCGTCATGGGGATCAAGCGCATTTGAAATCTGTGTGCTCGCGCCATTGACTTAACCTCTTCGGCATTATCGTAAGTAATCAAGAAATCCCCCTTCAAAGACTCACACATTGTAAATAGACGTTCATGGTCAATTTCATAATGTTTGTAGAGCCGTTTACCGGCCTTCTTGCCTCCGGCAGTGTATGGAGGATCTATAAAGTAGACCACGTCTGAGCGTGATTTGAATTCCTGTATTTCTTTCAATCCGTCGCCGCAGCGAAAGTCTATTCTCTGCGCAATATGATTCAAATTGACAAGCCTCTTGGCAAGCGTGGCAGGATACCAGCGAGAGAGGATGCCTTTACCGTTCTCTCCGTATTTGAGAAATCCAGAACCCTCGGCGAGGATTCCCCCATGAAATGTCCTATTCTTGAGGATCGTCTGGAATGCTTTTTGTCTTAGTGTCTTCGAGGCCTTTTTGATTTCCTGCATAACGGTTTCTTTGGTAAGATGGAACGCAAGGATACGATTGGCCAGCCATTCCGCATCGCCATTAACAACTGATTGCCATACAGCCGCTATTTCATCGTCAAGTTCCACCATGACAACTCGGTCAACGAGATTCTCAAATAGAGCAGTGAGGCTAATAATCCCTCCTCCGGCAAAAGGTTCGACAAGGATGCTTGGTTTAGAATAAATCTGTGCCATCCAATGCCGAAAGGTTGGAACAAACCAGGTCTTGCCGCCGGGGTAACGGAAGGGGCTCCGCTGGGGGACAGATGCCACGTTCACAGGTTTAGGCTTCTCTGCTTCATTAAAGAATTCCGGGAACAATATAGCTTGTCTGGTCTTAATCATATCAAAATGGTTTCTCTATTGTTTTGGTGACGGGTGGAGTTTCAAGGTGCTCATCAAGCTTTTCTTGAAGAAGCCTGATAAAATCCTCAACCTTGCCAGGCGATGGCGTCGTTATCGAGACAAGAGCAGACTCGAACTCTGTAAATACCTCGTCAACTTTCTTCAGAGAGTATCTTCCTGACCCTTGTTTCCGGTCTTTAATCAGTTCTAAATCATAAACGAGCCATGCAATATCTGCTTTTGATCTGGAAACACGCTTCAATTTCGGTAGCGTATCAAAGAAGCTCTTATTCAGAGCCACGGCAATCTTCTTTCTCCAACCATGAAGGATGCCGCCTTTGAAGAGAAGTTGGGGAGCAAGTCTTTTGCGGGAAGATGAAAGATAGTCTGGTCTTGGGTAATTTGGCTCATTTGACCAATCCATTGATGCTCGGGCGTTGGGGTCTTTCATGAAGTATTCAAACGGATCACGCACGTTTCCAGAAATGTATACCGCTTGGATTTCCAGTGCTCCGAAATCATACACCTTTCCCTTGGCATCGTAAGCGACGAGTACGACGTCAATATTTCCAGTGGACTTACCTTTCGAGTCATTTAATCTGACTTCTGTAAGAGAACTCCAGGTCGTTCCTTCAGGAAAGAAGAAGGATGCGGCGTCGTCCGTGATTATCCAATCCTCACGGAAGCGAATGGGGCAGGTGATTACAGGTTTAACCTCGTGATAGATGCTGCAGACCCCAAGGGGGTCTTTTGCTTTATCTTTTGTACAATTCGGTACCTTGTTGTTGAAAGGGCAAAGACGACGAGAGCGAT
>CAZEKS010000033.1:0-11771 GCA_964512795.1 uncultured Syntrophaceae bacterium | reverse complement strand
CCAATTGGATGGTATCGATCACCAGGCCTGGAGTAAAAACCCTGACCACTTCTCTTTTGACAATCCCCTTGGCGAGCTTTGGGTCTTCTACTTGGTCACAGAGGGCAACCTTGTATCCCTTCTGTAATAGTTTGGAGATATACGTTTCGGCAGTAAAATAAGGGACTCCACACAGGGGGACGCTATCCTTTTGACCCTTGTCCCTTGAGGTTAACGCAATGTCTAATTCTCTTGAACCCACACGGGCATCTTCGAAGAACATCTCGTAGAAATCCCCCATCCTGAAGAATAGAATGGCATCCGGATATTGACTCTTAATCTGGAGATATTGTTTGATCACAGGGGTCAGGGGTTTCATTGGCTGTCTCTTCATCCCCCCTTTAGTAAAGGGGGGTTGCCTGCCTGCCGGTAGGCAGGGGGGGGGATTTAAAAATAATCTAACAGAATCTGGTGGGGTTGTAAAAT
The DNA here is from genome assembly GCA_964512795.1 of uncultured Syntrophaceae bacterium. Lineage (GTDB taxonomy): Bacteria > Desulfobacterota > BSN033 > BSN033 > UBA1163 > UBA1163. The sequence goes on along the minus strand of CAZEKS010000033.1, from coordinate 11,306 downwards.
GGAAAGAGAAGAAGAGTTAAGAATTATGAGTTATGAATTGTGAATCAAGACCTACACCATGCACTCTGTGCTTCAGGGAAAGAGCGGCAACACATCGAGACCCATGGTTTCAGGGTATCCCAGCATGATATTCATATTCTGAACGGCTTCGCCGGAAGCCCCCTTGACCAAATTGTCAATTGCCGTGACGATAACGGCCCGACTATCTGACTCGTTTACCTTGACTCCGATATCACAATAATTGGAACCCCGGACATCCTTTGTATTGGGAAGTTTGCCTTCCGGGAAAATTCGAATAAAGGGCTCCTTTTGATAATGCTCTTGAAAGGTGTTTAAAACCTCCTCTGTCTTCCATTTTTTTGTGAGGACAAGATAAAGGGTCGTTAAAATCCCTCGATCCATTGGGATAAGATGAGGCACAAAGGTCACCGCCACCTTCTTTCGCACCATTTCACTTAGTTCTTGCTCGATCTCAGGGAGGTGTCTGTGTTCAAATATTTTATAAGCCTTTACACCTTCATTGATCTCACAGAAAAGAGATTCCAAAACCACATCTCTCCCCGCGCCGCTGACCCCGGATTTGGAATCAATGACAATACCTTCCAAAGAGATCATTCCCTTTTTCACCAGAGGAATGAGGCCGATCAAGGCTCCGGTTGGATAACATCCTGGGTTCCCAACAATTTTTGCATTTCGGATCTTCTCTCGATGAAGTTCAGGGAGACCATAGACAGATTCGGAGAGTAAATCTGCCGAGGTATGCTTTTGATACCACCGTTCATAGACGCCAGCATCCTTGAGTCGAAAATCTGCGCTCAGATCAACCAACCTCTTCCCTTGCCGATAAAACAATGGGACGGTTTCCATGGCAGTCTTATGCGGAACTGCTGTGAAGACAAAATCTGTCTTTTTTGAAATCTCTTCCACTTTCAATTCTTCGCATTTCAACTGGAGATGTTTCTTCAGAGAGGGAAAAACTTGGTCAATTGGAACTCCAGCATATTTCTGTGAGGTTAGAGCGGTGACCTCTACCTGAGGGTGATTCAGGAGAAGGCGGAGCAGTTCCACCCCTGTATAACCCGTTGCCCCAATGATACCCACTTTCGTTTTCATAGGTCACCTTTCAGGTTTATTTAGTTACGTAGAAAATGACCTCTCAAATCCCCCCACCCCCCCCTTTGCTAAAGGGGGGCGAGGGAGGATTACCGATTTTCATCCTTTGCGGGTGGCCACGTGGCTATGGTCAATTTGTTTGGTTTGTTTACTTAACCCAAGAAACCAGAGAAACAAGAAAAACCAAAAACAAAAAAGGGAGGTGCCATGACCTCCCTTTTTAAACAAGTTCAATATGGTCATGGGATTACCTCTTAGAGAACTGCGGTCTTCGTCTGGCTCCTCTTCTCCCATACTTCTTCCGTTCTTTGACCCTCGAATCACGTGTCAGAAATCCCGCCTTCTTCAGAACATCCTTGAAATCGGCGTTGTATTGGAGCAGGGCTTTTGAAATTCCATGGCGGATGGCAACGGATTGCCCGCAGATGCCTCCTCCCTGGACGTTCGCCGTTATATCGAATTGGTTTCGGGTTCCGGTGAGTTCTAAGGCTTGAAGGGTGACCATTTCACAGGTCTCTCTCCCAAAGTATTCTTTCAACGCCCTCTCGTTGACGACAAACTTTCCTTCTCCGGGTTCAAGCCAAACCCTTGCGATGGAGGTCTTTCTCTTGCCTGTGGCATAAATGGGTTCTGTCACGTTCTCCTCCTTATATGCGAATGACTCGAATGATAGCGAATTTTACGAAAAAGAATTCGTTTTATTCGTTTTCATTCGTTCATTCATTCGCCAACGTTAGATTTCAAGCGGTACAGGCTTCTGTGATTCATGCGGGTGATTCGGGCCTGCATAGACCTTCAGCTTTCGGAGCATCTGACGACCCAAACTGTTCTTAGGAAGCATCCCCTTCACCGCCATCCGGATCATCTCTGTGGGTTTTTTCGCTAAGAGCTTTTCCGCATTCATCTCTTTAATCCCACCCGGATAACCTGTATGCCGATAATAGATTTTATCTTTCATCTTCTTTCCGGTTAAGGTCACTTTCCCTGCATTCACGACGATCACAAAATCCCCTGTATCCACATGCGGGGTATAAGTGGGTTTATTCTTCCCCTTCAATATCTTTGCTAACTCAGTAGACAGTCTCCCCAAAACTTTCCCCTCGGCATTTACCAGATACCATTTATAGTCTAATTCTTCTTTTTTCGCTTGATAGGTCTTCATTTTACTCCGTCCAAAAACAAAATTTAATATATTCCCTTAGAGATTGTCAATAACCCCTGTTATTACCATTGGGTAACGTCAAAGTCGGTGACCGCTATTGGTCATCGTCATTCCCGTGTAAACGGGAATCCAGTAAATACACTAATCTGGATTCCTGCTTTCGCAGGAATGACACCTGGTTTTAGAATTGTAACCAATGCATTTACATGTCAGCAAATTAGATGATACAAATTAGATGAAACTATGACGTTGCCCTGCTTGTCACCTCTTTCTTTTAAGGGTAATATGGCTATGCCAAAATAGGACGACCGGGCTTGCAATATAGACGGTTGAATAGGTTCCTGAAATCAATCCGATGATGAGAGCCGTGGTAAAATCGTGAATGACCGGGCCGCCGAAGAAGAAGAGAATGAGCACCACCATCATCACCGTTCCTGAGGTCAGGATCGTTCTCCCGAGGCATTCATTAATACTGGTATTAAAAATCGTCTCCAGGCTTTCTTTTCTCATCTTTTTTACATCTTCTCTCACACGGTCGAAGATGACGATGGTATCGTTGATCGAGAAACCGATGATCGTCAAGATAACGGCGAGAAGCGTTAATGAAAATTCCAACTCGAAAAGGGAGATGGCACCGAAGGTGATAATAATATCATGAACTAAGGCGACAATTCCCCCGAGACCATAGGATAACTGACGAAACCGAAAAGCCACATACAGCAGTATGGCTAAGAAGGAGAGCACCGTTGCCAAAATGGCTTTTTCCTTTAAATCCCTGCCGACTTTTGGCCCTACCACCTCCGCCCTCCGAATCTCCAAAGCATTATCTTTGAACTGTCCCTGGAGGGAGGATTGGATCTTCTTTGACATCTCCTCCAAATCTCCGGATGCCTTCTCAACTCGGATCAAAAATTCATTCTCCCCTCCAAATTTCTGAACCATGGCGTCCTTAGAACCTATCGCTTCCAAAGCATTTCGGACTTCGGAAATATCGACTATCTTCGAGAATTTAATCTGAAGCAAGATGCCACCTGCAAAGTCAACCCCGTATTTAAGGCCCCCATGAAAAAAGATAGACCCAAAGCTGATCAGAATCGCTATGGCGGAAACCCAGAGGGTGAACTTCTTCTTCCCGATAAAATCGTAACGAGTGTCTGGACGGATTAACTCCATAATTTGTACCCTTTAATCCCTCCAACCCCCCTTTGCTAAAGGGGGGAGAAAGGGGGGATTAAATACTCAATTTCTTTATCTTTACTTTAAGTGTGAGATAGTCAAAAATGCATCTTGTAATAAATACTGCGGTGAAGATGTTTGCCACAATTCCCCAGAACAGTGTAACTGCAAACCCCTTTACAGGACCGGTTCCGAACTGATAGAGAAAGAGGGCAGCAATGACGGTTGTCAGGTTAGAATCGATAATCGTAGTGAAGGCTCGATGATAACCCTGATCGATCGCGGCTCGGATGGTCTTGCCCCATCTCAACTCCTCCTTGATTCGTTCGTGAATCAGGATATTGGCGTCTACCGCCATTCCAACGGAAAGGACCAAGCCAGCAATACCAGGAAGGGTGAGCGTCGCCCGCAAGAGAGCAAGAACGGCAAAGACCAAGATAACATTTAGAATCAGGGCAATATCTGCAATCATTCCGGAAATGCGGTAGTAGAAAATCATAAACAGAACAATGAGGGCCGCACTGATCAAAATTGAGATAAGTCCTTGTCGAATAGAGTCCTGCCCGAGAGAGGGACCCACTGTCCTCTCTTCAATGATCTTCACCGGAGCAGGCAATGCCCCAGCCCTCAGAACAATCGCCAATTCGCTAGCCTCATCCGTCGTGAAACGGCCAGTGATTTGAGCTCTCCCTCCAGCAATCCTTTCTTGAATCACGGGTGCTGAATAGACATTATCATCCAAAATGATGGCTAACCTCTTCTTGACATTCGCCCCTGTGATCTGTTCGAACAATTTCGCCCCGATGTCATCGAACTCTAAAGAGATATATGGTTCGTGAAATTGCGAATCGAGAGCTATCCGGGCATCCTTTAATACTTCACCCGTCATCATCGTCTTCTCTCTTAAGAGAAAGGGAACCTTCTTGACCCCTCCTGTCTGAGGATCAACAGCCCGCTGATAGAGAATGATATCCCCTTCCGGAACATTCCCCTTTAGCGCCGCATCGAGGTCTCCTTCTTCATCCACCAGTTTGAATTCTAATAAGGCTGTCCGGCCTATCAAACTTTTTGCCCTTTGAGGATCTTTGATACCAGGGAGTTGAATCAAAATACGATCTGTACCCTGAAGGGTGATCTCGGGTTCGGACACGCCAAATTGATCAATCCGGTTTCGAATGGTCTCTAAGGCTTGATCGATGGCTTTCTTCTTCGCATACTCCACTTCTTTGCTATCCAGCACCAGTTGATATTTCCATATTCCTCCGCTTTCGGAGGTGGAGAGTTTAAGCATCGCGACATAACGCTGTATGAGAAGATTATCCACTTTTTCCTTCGCCCCGGAAAACTCCAAGAAGATTCGATCGGTCTCCTCCCTCTCAATTTTGCCCACGGGAATCCCCTTCTCCTTCAAGTCATCCTTCAGATTGTTCTTGATCCGCTCGACGTAACTTTCGACAGCCTTCTCTGCTTCCACCTCAAGGATGAGATGCATTCCTCCCTGCAGATCAAGCCCTTGGTGGATCTTTTCTGTTGGGATGACTTTCGTAAACCATGTAGGTAATTGAGAGGTTAGGGTTGGCAGCACAAGAAGAATGGCGAATACCGTGATTCCTGCATAAATAATAAATTTCCATTTTAAGCCCTTTAACATCGAAAAGCGCTCCTAATTCTTCACCTTAACAAAATGAAACCAAAGGCCTTCTTGCTCCCTTGGAAGTTATTAACATAGCTCATTGAAAAGTATTTTGCAAGAAAATATTTAGGAAAAAGGCCTAAGGATCATCCACTTGGGCCTTCGCAAATTATCTTGAGGGAAAGAAGGTTACTTCAAATCACTCCATTTCCCATACTTCTCCCTTAAAATACGATGGAGAATTTTACCGGTTGGGGTCATGGGCATCTCTTCGTCTTTGATAAAATCGACCGACTTGGGAATCTTATACCCTGCAATCTTCCCTCTGCAATGGTCAATAAGCTCCTTCTCGGTGACGGTCTTTCCCTGATGCAGGGTTACCACAGCCTTCACCGACTCACCCCATTTTTCATGGGGGATTCCAATCACTGCCACATATTTGACGGCAGGATGGGCCCCCAATACATTTTCAATCTCTGAGGGAAAAACATTTTCACCCCCGGTGATGATCATGTTCGCCTTGCGATCCACTAAAACAAAATATCCATCCTCATCCTGATAAGCCATATCCCCTGCCGAGAACCATTCTCCCCGGAAAACTGATTTCGTCTTTTCGGGATCTTTCCAGTACTCCTTAAAAATGGATGCTGTCCGCGAGTAAAGCTCTCCCACCTGACCTCTCGGTAATTCATTTCCATTTTCATCTAAAATCTTGATCCGGTCCGTTCCCCAGATCTCCCTCCCAATGGAGCCCAATTTTTTAAATTGTTCTTCTGGTCTGAGCAGTGTTACGAGTGCTGCTTCGGTTGAGCCATAGGCCTCCCAGAGTTCTGCATTTTTGAAATATTCCATGATGGCCGATTTGGTATCCTTCCGGGCGGGTGCGGAGGAGATTAAGAGTTGTCGAATTGAACTGACATTGATGTTCTTCTTAATCTCATCGGGGAGGGAAAGCATCATTACATAGTGCGTGGGGACGAGGGAGGTAAAGGTAATCTTCTCTTTTTCAATCGTTTTCAGCAAATCCACTGGATCAAAGCTGACCATGTTATAGACGAAGCACTTTGCACTTACGTAGGTATATGCAAAACAATAAAAAATTGAGTTGACGTGACACATAGGCATGACGAGCATAACGCAATCACTGGGCCTGACACCCATACAGAGATTGCTCAACAGGTACTGACCGAGGTTGCTATCGTGGGTTCGAACCACCCCTTTGGGTTTACCAGTGGTTCCTGAGGTGTACATAAAAGTCCAAATATCTTCTCCGTCTACAACGACATCTGGTTCGTTAGGGGATGCTTCTGCGATAATGGATTCGTAGTACTGGAATCCTGCTGGCGTTTGATCATCTCCCCAATAGATAAAATTTTCTTTAGGAATGGTGGTAAGTTTCCCACGAATAGAATTGGCCGTCTGAACAAAATCTTTTGCAACTAAGAAAGCCTTGCACTCAGCGTGGTTGATCACATATTCCATTTCAGGAGGAGCAAGGCGAAACATGATCGGAACACAGATTTGACCGCCCTTTGCAGCGGCTGCGTAGATCTCCAGCCACTCGACGCAGTTATAAGCCAAAATAGCAAAGCGATCTCCCTTTTTCACACCTAATTCATTTAATGCATTGGCTAAACGGCAGCTTCTCTCATTCCACTGCTTGAAGGTCAACCTCCGAAACTTGTCTGCTGCCCCTTCCTTTTCCGGGTAATGCATCGCCATCATTTTGAGGACTGTCCCTACAGTCATCCACTTACTAATCATAGGAATCTCCTCCTTTCAATTTGAGGCTGGTTGTGTGCTTTTTGCTACATTTTTTATCACTAATTTAAGAATCGTGTCAAGGAAAAGGTTACTAAAAAGACTTGTTATTCAATCGGTTTTATATTACATGGTATACAAGGTTAGAAAGGAGATGGTAGAATGGAAATTGAAGGATACCTTTTCCCGGATAATTTATACTACCATAAAGAGCATTTTTGGGCCAGGGCTGAAGGAAATATTGTCGTCATGGGTACAAATGATTTTGCTCAAAAATTGGCAGGACAGATCGTTTACGTTGAAATGCCTTCTGTCGGCAAGGAGGTCGAACAGGGGAAGCCTTGTGGCTCCATGGAGTCTGGCAAATGGGTGGGAAGGATCTATGCTCCGGTCTCTGGAAAAGTGGAATCGGTTAATCAGGACATTGAAGAAAACCCTGAGCTGATCAATGAAAGCCCTTATGAAAAAGGATGGATATGTAAAATCAGCCCTTCCAACCTTCAGGAGGAACTTAAAAATTTGTTAAAAGGCGAGAGCCTGATAGACCTTATAAAGTCTGAAATCGATAGGGTTAAAAAAATGAAAAAATAATTTACCATTCGACTATCGTACCTGAAGGCCCGGGTTTGTTAGCCTTTAGGATTTTGAAATCAGAAATCTCAACCAAATTCTTGACTTCTTGTTTCTTGAAACCTTTAATTCCAACCGACTCTTTCAGCCCTATCCATAAAAGAGGTAAACTTTTTAAAAAAATTGCAAATCCAAATTCTGTAAAAAAATAATAATTACAATAACTTATTTAATTTGTTAGTCAATCTTTCCACTATTTAAAAATATTATTAAAAAAATCTTGACAAAGGTGCACTTATTTTTTAAAATATGTGAAAAATTGAACAGCATGTAAGATTAGTAAGCGTTATCGTGAACATAATTTATTCTTTTAAAAAGTTGGGTTGTAAGTAATTTTCGAGTTGGTAATATGTCGCACACACTGACAACCTGTACTTTCTGTGGTGCTGGCTGCGGAATCTACCTGGAAACATCATGTAATAAAATCATCGATACTTACCCAAGCATATCCCACCCTGCAAACTGTGAGCGTACCTGTATCTGGGGGTGGCATGTCCATGAAATCGCAAGCGCCGCTGACTACCTGACGCAACCCCTCATTAAAAAAGATAATGCGTTTCAACCTGTGCCCTGGAATGAGGCCCGTAATTTTATTGTGAAGCGCCTCACAGAGATCAAATCGGAATCCGGGCCTAATACTAATCACATTTTTAAATTCTTCCCATTGTGGCAATGAGGATGGCTACATTCTCCTGAAATTCGCCCGTGCCGTGATCGGTACGATCAATGTGGATCAGGGGACCACCCTGTACCACGCTAAGAGTGTTAAGGCGCTCCTTGACACCCTGGGTATGCCGGCGGCGACCAATTCGATAGCCAAATTGGTGAAGAGTATCTTTGCAAAAGGAAGAAGCTCATGTTATAAGCCATTTAATTTATGAACGAATATACAAATTTTTTTCTTGAATACACTTCTCAAGGCTTTACGAAATTCTTGGGGTAGAAGCAATGAAAAACAAGGTTAGGTCGGGATCAAAGGAAAAGGAGCAAAACCGGTTCAAGTTAAAGATGGACAGAAGGAATTTTCTTAAGTGGTCGGCCTTCACAGGCGCCGCAGTGGGAGCGAGTAAGATCATCGGTCAATTTGATGCCCCTGCGTCTTCCCCTCTTCAAAAAAATATTCAGAAGACGTTTGGAGAGAAATGGATAGCCACCTCTTGTTTGAATTGTCCGGCTCGTTGTGCTACCCGGGTAAGGGTGGTAAATGGCAAAGCAGTAAAGATAACCGGAAATCCTCTTTCGCGAGTTTCTGAAGGGAAGATCTGCCCCCGGGCACACATCGGTCTTCAGGTATTATACGATTCTGAACGGATCAATACCCCTTTAAAAAGGACAAACAATAAAAAAGGACAAGGGGTCGATCCCAAATGGGTTCCTATCTCCTGGGATCAAGCGTTGAGTGAAGTGACAAACCGATTAAAAAAACTGAGAGAGAATGGCGAACCCCATAAACTCCTCCTTTTTTACGGATTAAATACGGTCAGCAGTGAAGAGGTGATCCTCCGATTTGCAGAAGCCTTTGGAACACCCAATCTTGTTTCGGGAGACGGACTTGACAGTGAAACAGAGAAATCGGGTAACTGGATGGCCGACGGAAACTATGCCCATACGGCTTATGATCTTGATCGCACCAATTATATCCTTGCCTTTGGCGCTGATATGGTCGAATCCTCCAAGCCTTTGTCTCGATTTTTGAGAAAGTGGGGAAAATTCCGGCGGGAAAAACCAAATCGCACAAAAGTGGTGGTGATCAATCCAAGGTATTCCGTTACGGCAGCCAAAGCGGATGAGTGGATACCCATCAACCCGGGCACAGACGGCGCCCTGGCGATGGCCTTTGCCCATGTCATCATCAGCGAAGAACTTTATGATAAAACGTTTGTCAAAGACTGGATAGCCGGATTCGATTCCTATAAGAATTTGGCGCTCAGTCAATATGCGCCAAAAGAGGTATCAAAAATCACTGGCATCGAACCCGAAGCCATTCGACGAATGGCAAGAGAATTTGCCCAAACCCGCCCAGCCCTTGCCCTGCGAGGTAAGGAATCGATTAACTGGCCTGAAGGGTCATTCACCAGCTACGCTATATTCTGCCTGAATGCCTTAGTAGGTAGCATCGATGTACCAGGAGGGGTCATCTATCAGGAGAGTCCTCAATATAATGAAATGCCCCGATGGGTGGAGGATGAGCTTACAAAAAAAGGCAAGGCCAAGCCAAGCCTCGATCTTCATGGAACAGATAAATTTCCTGCCGCCAAGGTCGTAACAAATCGTATCCCTGAATCCCTGTTAGAAAATACCCCCTACCCCATTGAGATGGCCATCGGCTTCAATAGCAACTTTAACATGTCTTCCCCCGGAACGGATCGATGGGATCAGGCTTTGACGAAATTGCCTTATTATGTCCATCTCTCTCCCTTCGTCAGTGAAATGGCACTTTACGCTGACCTGGTTTTGCCATCCACCACTTTTTTGGAGGAATGGGGTTACGATCATTCCCCTCCGGGATCGGGGGTTGCCGAAGTTAAAATTAAACAGCCAGCTGTTTCCCCCCATGGCAGTGCACGCCCAATTATAGATATCCTTTTTGATATAGCGAGAGGACTTAAAGGAGGAGTGGCCCAATCTTTTGCCAATATAGGGGATCATGCCGAAGGATTCGTTAAATTCCGAACTGAAAAACTGATCCCCTGGAAAGATTTTCTCAAAAAGGGAGTCTGGGTAGGAAAAGATTATGAATATAGGAAGTATGGGCGTATTTTCCACACCCCCTCCAAAAAATTTGAATTTTCATCTGGAAACCTCAAAGACACACTTGCCAGGATGAAAAAGGGGAAAGGTGAAGGTTCAGACTACCTGCCTCACTATAAAGAGGCAAAATTCTTGGGGGATAAAGAAAAATATCCCTTTCTATTGCTTCCTTATCAACCTCTCATGACCATAGAAAACGGAAGCCAAAATTATCCCTGGGCCCAGGAAATATTTCTGCCCATGGATGGAGTGGGTTGGGAAACCCTGGTGGAGATGAATAGCGAGACCGCAAAGAGACTTCGGCTGAGGGATGGCCAGGTGGTATGGGTAGAGTCTCCGTTCCAAAAAATTAAGGCAAAGGTTAAGTTTTCTGAAGGGGTTCATCCAGGGGTGGCAGCGATTCCTTCTGGACAGGGACATTACTCCTATGGGAAATGGCAAAAGGGAATCGGTGCGAATCCCCATGAGATCATCGGTGTGGATTACGACACCATCAGCGGGCAAGCTGCCTTTTTTAACACAAGAGTGAGAATCTATAAAGCCTAAATTCGAGATGGGGTGATAGGGAGATAGGGGGACGGGGAGATGAAGTCAGCTAATGAACGGACACGCCTGCGTGCCGAAACGCTTATGCGCACCCCGCCAACTTCTAAAAGCAGGCACTCCGGCGTGCAGGCACGGACATGAGGTGAATAATGCCAAGATGGGGAATGGTGATTGATTTAGATAAATGTGTCGGCTGCCAGGCATGCACAACGGCCTGTAAAGCGGAAAATAACGTTCCATATGGTTCACCGGATGAGCAAAGATTGAGAAGAGATATTTTCTGGAATAAGGTCATCGCCGTGACCAACGGGAAATATCCTCGGGTGAATACGGAACTCATCCCCATGCCGTGTATGCATTGCGATCATGCTCCATGCGTGACCGTCTGTCCGGCCAAGGCCACTTATCGCCGTGAAGACGGTATTGTCGTGCAGGATTTCAGAAGGTGTATCGGATGTAAATATTGCATTGTCGCCTGCCCCTACGGGGCAAGAAGTTTCAATAGCAAAGAACAAGAAGAAAAAGAATATCACC
>CAZEKS010000032.1:0-11802 GCA_964512795.1 uncultured Syntrophaceae bacterium | reverse complement strand
TTTTTCTGCATCTCGCCAAAAAATCTGCTTTGGGACTTTTTCGACAGGTTCAACGATGCGGGTCACCGGGAGCCGGATTTATCGGCGATCCGGTGATGCGCTTGGTTAAGTTCATTCTTTATTCTTAAATCCGCGTATGACCCATTTCACAGTCCAGACCAAGAGATAGATAAACCCCCATCCAAATAGGAGGGGGATAAATACCAAGGAAAGATAGGTAGTGAACCTGAAAGACCGAACCCATTTGTCTGGGATCAAGTCCCAAAGCTCCTCAGCGGTCAATTTGTGGTCTGCAGGGAAACCTTTTTCTTTGCGATATTGTTCTTCTGAACGGGGAGGGGAAGATGAGATACTCCATTCAAAAAAGGTAGTTTTAATTTTGGATTCAAAAGGATTTGTTTCTGAAGAATTAGGAGGCGATTTAGAATCGATAAAAACAAGAACGTGAAGGCCAGTAAGGTAGATAAGTGACAGGCAAATCCCAATCCTCTGCCAACCATTAAGACGGAACTTAGAATTGAAGGAACTGATCTGTTTAACCATGTGCTCCTTTGTGCACCTAGCCCCGGGCATCACATAGATCCGCCGGAGCGGTTGGTTAAGCTTTGGGTTGATATCCGGTGATGTCTCTCAATTTTTGGATTTCTGGTGCCATCTGTAGTGTGCTTTCCCTGCGCTGTGTTTCTTCATCTTTTCCCTTTTTTGCTTCGCATTCGAGCAGTAAGAAATTATGTCTCTTCTCCAGCGAACCTAAGAACTCCATGAGATGATGCTTCTTGTAGCCTGTGACTCTGCGCCAACATTGTTCATCTTCGGGCCACAAGGGGACAAGGTGGATATGGAAGTGGGTGATATCACCTCGAAGAGATGCAAAAAGAATGTCTTTCGGCGCAGGATCGTAACACTTTTGGATTGCTTCAGCGACCTCTTGAAGAGCTGTCCCAAGCCCAGAGAGGATTTCTTTGTTCATCTCTTGCGGACACTTCCCTTCAAGCGGTTGAGCTGCCAGAATAGTATGACCCTTTGCATGAGGAGGAGCGGAGACAAAAGCAAACCACCGAGCAGTTTCGTAAAAAACTCGGTTTGGAAGGCATCCAAACCTGATACAAAAATCACATGTCTTCGTATGTATCTCCCGAAAGCCTAACAATTTACAATTGTAATATACATCTTTTCCAAGAATTAGGGAAGTGGATATTTCAGGACCGTAATCCGTAATAAAACAGTTGACAAAAAATAAAAACACCTCCTAGGATAGCATAAACACTATCATAAAGAGCAGTTGACCCCATCAACCTGCTTTTCACCCAGGAGGTGCAAGATGAATATATCACAAGGTCTTCTTCCATTCCAGTTAATTCAGGATACATCGAAAGTCCTCATTACTTCTTTTGGTGGTCTTCCATTGATGATGGAGACCTTTCGGGCCTTGGGACTTGCTCAATCGATTCAGAGGCATCTTCCTCTTCTCCAGCGTCAGGGTAAATATCAGGAGGTGGACTATGTGGAGTCTTTCGTTACGGTCTTTGCTGGGGGCGGGGATTGTGTGGATGATTTTGCATTGTTGAGGAGAGATGAAGGATTGAAGAAGTTGGGACTTAAGGTTCCTTCTCCAGAAGCGGTTCGTTTCTTTCTTAATGCCTTTCATGAAGAAGAACGTCTTGAGGGTCGGCTTCCCCATCAGGCTTTTATTCCTAGAGAAACAACGTTGCTTCAGGGGTTAAGAGAGGTCAGTCGGGATCTCGTGAGAAAGGCTAGTTCTGAGGATTCTCCGTGGAAGGCCACGATCGATTTGGATGCTTCGGTGATTGAGAGTCATAAAAGGGAGGCTTGGGAAACCTATCTTGGAGAGAAAGGTTATCAGCCCGTGATTGCTTATTGGGCCGAAGAGGATTTGATTCTGGGTGATCAGTTTCGGGACGGCAACGTCCCAGCGGGGATGGGGTTGCTCCCGGTTCTCAAGGATGCGCTTTCGGCTTTGCCATCGACCATTCGTCTGATCCGGGTTCGTTCGGATAGTGCGGCTTATGTTCATGAACTGCTCAACTGGTGTCGGAAAGAGGTCCCAGGAAGACCCCGGATCGAGTTTGCTATCAGTGCGGAGATGAGAGAGGAGTTGAAGGCGGCCATCCAAGGCCTTCCCGAGCAGGCTTGGAAGCCTCTGAGAAAAGTAACGGATAAGGGGTTGATCGAAGGGCGAAAGGAGTGGGCGGAGGTCGAGTTTGTTCCGAGTCAACCCTCTCGAAAAAAGAACATGAAACCGGATCGATACTTGGCGATCCGTATCCGACCCGCCCAAGCAGAACTCTTCCAAGATGGGAACCCCTATCACTACTTTGCCGTGGTGACCAATATGTGGAGTTGGAATGGAGAGCGATTGCTCCAGTGGCAGAGAGAACGATGTGGGACGGTGGAAAAAGTTCATGATGTGCTCAAAAATGACCTGGCAGGAGGAGTCCTTCCCGCCAAACGATTCTTTGCCAATGCCGCCTGGTGGAGACTCAATATCATGGCCTACAATGTCCTCTCGGTGATGAAGAGAAAGGCCTTGCCTCCATCTTGGTGGCCGGTTCGTCTTAAAGCGCTGAGATTCCATCTTCTCTGTATCGCAGGAAGAATCATTGAGCACGGACGGAGGCTCTTCCTTAAGATCGCGAAACATCATCCCAGTTTCCTTCTTTATAAACAAGCCAGAGAGAAGTTAGTCCTCTTTTCTTCGGCCTGACAAGGCCTTACCTTTCCAATCCTTCTTATCTAATAGGATCTACTACAGTCGAAGAAATAAGTGTTCCTGTGGATTTCAAAACATGATTCCTTAACCCAACCTTTGACCCAATTTCTCATACCTTCCCCCCCTCATGCTTCTGAAAACCTCCCTAAACCCTTTACCAAGTGTCTCTTCTCAAAATAAAATGTTTTCATTACGGATTATGGTCAGGAAGTACTCCTCGGTGGGCAAGATATTCAATTTATAACCCCAAAATACCCCTTTCAATTCGTCCCTGATTTTTTCCTTTGTAAGGTTGATGAAATCCGTTATAATAAGCCCGCTTAATTTTAAGAGGGGGAGGGAATGGAATGAAGATTCATGAATATCAGGCCAAGGAGATTCTGAAAAGCTGCGGTGTCCCTGTTCCAAAAGGGAGGGTTGCCGAGACTCCTGAAGAGGCAAGGAGGATCGCTGAAGAGATTGGTGGAAAGGCGATCGTTATAAAAGCTCAGATCCATGCAGGCGGAAGAGGAAAAGGTGGCGGTATCAAAATCGTAAATCATCCCAAAGAGGCGGAGAGGGCCACCAAGGAGATTATTGGAATGACATTGGTTACTCATCAAACTGGACCAGCAGGTCGACTCGTCCGCAAAGTCCTGGTTGAAGAAGGAATGGAGATTCAAGAAGAACTTTATTTAGGGGTGGTGATTGATCGGTCGAAGGCTTGTCCGGTGATCATGGCCAGTCGAGAAGGGGGTGTGGAGATTGAGAAAGTTGCTGCGGAATCTCCGGAGAAGATAGTAAAAGAATGGACGGATCCCAGAGTTGGACTGAGGGCCTTCCAGGCGAATAAAATTGGCTACGGGCTTGGACTCGAACCTACTCAAGTAGGGAAGATGAGAAACATCATTGTCGGCCTTTACAAGGCTTTTTATGAAAATGATTGTTTACTGGCTGAAATTAATCCCCTTGTCTTGACGAAAGGAGGGGAATTGATTGCTCTCGATGCAAAGATGAATTTAGATGACAATGGACTTTTTCGACATAAAGAGATTGCTCAACTCAGGGATTTCAATGAAGAGGCCCCACTTGAGGTGGAGGCCTCCAAATATAATTTAAATTACATTAAATTAGATGGAAATGTCGGTTGCATGGTGAATGGAGCAGGCCTTGCCATGGCCACGATGGATATTATCAAAGTGGTGGGGGCAGAACCTGCTAACTTTCTTGATGTGGGAGGTGGAGCCACGGCTGAAATGGTGAAAAACGGATTTAAGATCGTCATGTCCGATCCTGGTGTGAAGGTGGTGTTCGTCAATATTTTTGGGGGAATTCTCCGATGCGATACACTGGCCAAAGGTGTGACAGCGGCTGTTCGAGAGGTGAAAGTAAATGTTCCCATCGTGGTGAGGTTGGAAGGGACAAATGTAGAGGAAGGCAGAAGGATACTCAATGAATCAGGTCTCAATTTTACTGTGGCCTTTGGAATGAAGGATGGCGCTGAGAAGGTGGTTGAAGCACTGAAAAGACAGTAGGCAGTGAGCAGAAAGCAGAAAGCAGTAAACAGTGGGGGCTTCATTGATTTACTTTTTTTCTGCCTTCCGCCGACTGCCTTGTGCTTACTATTTTTTTTCTGCAGACTGCCTTCTGCGCTCTTCTATTTTAGTAAATTTGGGGGGAATCATGAGCATTTTAGTCGATGGTAAGACAAAGGTAGTAATTCAGGGGATCACAGGAAATGAAGGGATGTTTCATACCCGGCAGATGGTGGAGTATGGAACGAAGGTCGTAGCAGGCGTAACCCCGGGCAAAGGTGGGCAGAAAATTGATGGGATTCCGGTCTTCAATACGGTATCGGAAGCGGTTAAGAATACCCATGCCAATGCTTCTGCTATTTTTGTTCCTCCAGCTTTTGCGGGGGATGCCATCCTGGAAGCCTCTGATGCAGGCATTTCAATCATTGTCTGTCTGACCGAAGGGATTCCAACACTGGATATGGTGATGATCCGGGCTTACCTAAAAGAGAAAGGGGGGAATTTGATCGGTCCTAATACGCCTGGAATTATATCCCCTGGAAAGTGCAAGATTGGGGTTATGGCAGGTTATATTCATAAGCCAGGAACGATTGGAATCGTCTCTCGAAGCGGAACACTCACCTATGAGGTCGTGGATCAATTAACCAAGAGGGGGATCGGACAATCAACTTGTGTGGGTATTGGAGGAGATCAAATTATTGGGCTGAACTTTGTCGACCTCCTGGCAATGTTTGAAAAAGATCCTGGGACAGAGGCAGTGATCATGATTGGCGAAATTGGCGGAACAACAGAAGAGGAGGCAGCCCAATTTATTGAGAAGCATGTTCACAAACCCGTATTGGCTTTTATTGCTGGATTGACTGCTCCTCCAGGGAGGAGAATGGGGCACGCCGGTGCAATCATTGCAGGTGGAAAGGGAACTGCCAGAGAGAAAATGGAGGCATTAGGGAAGGCAGGCGTAAAGGTTATTGGAAACCCAGCATTAGTCGGAGAAGAACTGGAGGGGATTCTAAAAGCGGTTCGTTGAGTTTCTTGGGTTTCTTGAGTTAGCATTCATGTTCAAAACGATACCCAATGAACTCAATAAACCCGAGAAGTTATAAAAAGTTATTTATCTTTTTCTTGACTTATGTTATCATAACCGTTGAGGCTTAAAAAGGAAGGATTATTATATGTTGATTGAATTGAGAGACAGATTGAAAGAATTGAAGGACCGGTTGGAATCCCTCCGAGGTCCTCTTTGACGTCGAGGGAAAAAGGAAAAGACTGGATGAGATTGAGAAGATGATGGCAAAACCTGATTTCTGGGAAGGGGGTGAGGCTGCTCAGAGGAATTTAAAGGAAAGAACCTCTCTCTTAGAGAGTCTATCACCTTGGGAAGAGGAAAAGAAGGCGCTGGAGGAAATGGAGATCTTCCTCCAATTGGTTGAAGAACAAGGGGATGAGAAAGAAGCTCAAGAGTTGTTAGAGAGGGTGCGAAGAAGCGAAGAAGCCATTGAACAGATAGAGTTTAGGAGAATGTTGGGAGGAGAGCACGACCCGAGCCATGCGATCGTCAGCATCAATGCGGGAGCTGGGGGGACAGAGGCTCAAGATTGGGTGGAAATGCTTCTGAGGATGTATGTGAGATGGGCAGAAAAAAGGAAATTTGAGACAAAAATTATTGATATCCTCACGGGTGAAGAAGCGGGTTTAAAAAATGTTACCATTATGGTCAATGGCCGTTACGCTTATGGATATTTAAAAGCCGAGAGTGGAATCCATCGATTGGTTCGAATATCCCCCTTTGATGCTGGGGCGAGAAGGCATACTTCCTTTGCCTCGGTTTTTGTCATTCCCGAAGTCTCCGATGATATCGTGGTCGAAATCGATGAAAAAGATTTAAAAGTGGATACCTTTCGGTCCAGCGGGGCGGGAGGGCAGCATGTCAATAAAACTGATTCAGCGGTAAGAATCACTCACCTTCCCACGGGCATTGTTGTTCAATGTCAAAACGAACGATCCCAGCATAAAAATAAGGCAACCGCCTTAAAGATATTAAGGGCACGCCTGTACGAAAGGGAAATGAAGGAAAAAGAAGAGAAGCTGCAGGACCTTCACAACTCAAAAAAGGAAATTGCCTGGGGGAGCCAGATTCGTTCTTATATTATGCACCCTTACAAAATGGTCAAAGATCACCGCAGTAATAAGGTGATCCATCAAGTTGACCGGGTGATGGATGGGGAGATCGATGAATTGATCAAGGCCTATTTGCTCAGCACTTCATGAATCCTGGGCAAAAGTCGAAGGGCTGGCCCTGAGCAAGGTTGAAGGGTTGACTTTTTATGACTGGAGAAATATCATTAGATAAACAGACAGAAAAGGTGGCTTCAGAGGAAGAACAGGGGTTGCTTGGAAATCTGGAGGAGAAAATCCGTCATCTCTTAACAAAATTTCATGAACTGAAGAAGGAGAGAGACTATTTCGCCGCTGCCTTGAATATGGAGAAGGAAAAAGTGATCCAATTGGAGAAAAAAATGAAACTCCTTTCTCAGGATAGGGAAAAAGTCAAGACACGGATTGATCAACTTCTTCATCGTTTTAAGAGCATCGATACTTAACTGTCTCTGAAAGTTGTTCAGAAGGTTGAGAAGGAATGGGAAGAGAGCGATTGGTTGAGATCAAGGTATTTGGCCAGACCTATACGGTCAAAACGGATGCCGAAGAAGGTTATATTCAGGAAGTGGCCAAATATGTCAATGAAAAAATGGACGAAGTCTTAAAAAAGACGAAGAGTGTTTCCACGTTGAATGTAGCGATTTTGACGGCACTTAATATTGCAGATGATCTTTTGAGAGAAAAGGAAAAGAGAATCGCTTTTCTTCAAGAGGTCGATGCCAAGTCAAAGGATTTGGGTGAGAAGATTGATATCGAAATGGGGGGAATAGGATTCGAGAAACCCCCCATCATGGGTTGATGTTCCCTTGCTGTGTTCAGGGTGGCCGGAAGATTTTTCATGGACAACCTTAAACAGGGAACCCTTTCCGAACGGTTGCTTTAGATCACTGGCCATGGGACATCGAGCAGGGGATGTGAGATCAACACCGTCGTCAGAAAATGGAAGGTGTGGTGGAATAGAGGAAAGAAAGGAATTCTGTCGATCCTGATATGACCTTCCTGCCCTGTCTACCGCAGGTAGGCGCAGGCAGGGAAGAAAAGATGAGTTCGCTAACTATGATCCTGTATAGAACGATCGAAATCCTGCTGAAAATTCCAAGGACGTGGAGTCGATTGGGGAAAAGGTTGGGAGTCTCTGTCAAATCAGATTTTCTATCGCTCTTTCGTTCCGTTCCTGAAACGGGTCTCAATGCGGAGAGAAAGATAATAGGCTCCTCCTTTCAAGGGAGAGTAGGGTTTCGTAATATAATGAAGGTCAATTGGCAATCAACATCGGGGTCCTCCTCATTTTTTCTTCCCTGCCTGCGGTAGGCAGGCATGTCGGGTTCCGTTGAACCTGTCATTTTCTCTATCCCATCTCAAATCTCTTTCTTTTCTTAACTGACGGACCTGTCTTTTTTGATTCGTGTAGGTGACTCGTGTGACTGCGTCGTGTTATAAATCACAGGCCACCGATCACGTTATTTTTTGCGTAAGGAGGTGAGTGGACCGTTGAAGTTATCCATTGAGATGTACATCATCCTCATTTCTGCGATTGCATTTCTCGGAGGGGTCATTGGATTCCTTGTGAGAAAGAGATTTTCAGAAGCCCGGATTGTTTCTGCGAAAGAGGCCGCTAAACGCCTGATCGAAGAAGCTGAGAAAAAGGCTGAGATATTGAAAAAGGAGGCCCTCCTCCAGGCCAAAGAAAAATTTTACCAAGAAAAGGCCAATTTTGAAAAAGAGACGATGGAGAAACGTCAAGAACTTCAGAATCTGGAGAGAAGGCTCGTCCAGAGAGAATCGCATTCAGACAAAAAGATAGAGCTTCTTGATACCAAAGAAACAGATATTGCTCGTCGGGAAAATACTTTGATCCAACAGGAGAAAACAGTTCAAGAACAGGAAAAAAAGGTGACGGCCCTTCTCGAAAAGCAGCGTATTCAATTGGAGAGCATTGCGAAAATGTCTTCTGAAGAGGCCAAGCGATTGTTGATGGAGTCCATGGAGAATGAGGCAAAGCACGAAGCAGCTAAGAAAATAAAAAGGATTGAAGAAGAAGCGAAGGAGCTCGCTGATAAGAAATCGAAAGAAATTATTAGTCTGGCCGTTCAACGCTATGCTGGAGAATATGTTGCGGAGAGGACGGTTTCTGTTGTCAGCCTACCGAATGAAGAAATGAAGGGCCGCATTATCGGTCGTGAAGGTCGAAACATCCGAGCCCTCGAAGCGGCCACAGGGATTGATCTGATCATCGACGACACGCCGGAGGCGGTGATTCTTTCAGGATTCAATCCCGTTCGAAGGGAGATTGCCCGCATTGCTTTGGAGCGTCTGGTGAGCGATGGACGCATCCATCCTGCGCGAATTGAAGAGATTGTCCAGAAGGTGGAGCAGGAGGTAGAAACATCCATCCGCGAGGCGGGTGAACAGGCGACTTTTGACGTGGGTGTCCACGGCATGCATCCGGAGTTGATTAAACTTATTGGCCGGCTCAAATATCGAACGAGTTTTGCCCAGAATGTTTACCAGCACTCCTTGGAAGTGGCCTTTCTCTGCGGGATAATGGCCTCCGAGCTGGGGATCAACGTGAAACAAGCCAAGAGAGCAGGTCTTCTTCATGACATTGGAAAGGCCGTCGATCATGAGGTCGAAGGCTCCCATGGAAAGATCGGGGCAGATCTTGCCAAAAAATATGGCGAATCGCCTGCTATTGTCAGCGCCATCGCTTCTCATCACGAAGAGGAAAAACCAGATTCCATCCTCGATATTTTAGTGGAAGCTGCAGATGCTCTTTCAGGGGCAAGGCCAGGGGCCAGGCGCGAGATGCTTGAGACCTATGTGAAACGGTTAGAGGATTTGGAAAAGATTGCCCAATCTTTCCCAGGAGTGGAAAAATCTTATGCCATTCAAGCAGGCAGGGAAATTCGTATTATGGTCCAGCCCGACCGCCTCTCTGATGAGGATTCTGTTATTCTCTGCAGAGATATTGCCCGGAAGATCGAGAAGGAGATGACCTACCCCGGACAGATTAAGGTGACGGTGATCAGGGAGACGCGGTCGGTGGATATCGCAAAATAGTTCGGAGTAATTAGTCAGGAGTTCGGAGGGTTTAAGATTTGAATTTTTTTTAACTCCGAACGCTGAACTTGGAACTGAGAGAGATGCGAATTCTTTTCGTCGGGGACATCGTAGGAAAAGCAGGTCGGCAAGCCATCGATGGAGTTTTGGTGAAAGTCATTGCCGATCATAAAATCGAATTCACGATTGCTAATGGAGAAAATGCAGCAGGAGGAATGGGCATTACCCCCCCCATTGCCATCGAGATGTTGGATCAGGGGGTGGATGTGCTGACTTCTGGAAATCATATTTGGGCGAAAAAAGAAATCTTCCCTTTTTTAGATGAGGAGCTTCGCATTTTAAGACCTGCAAATTATCCACCGAAAGTTCCAGGGAGGGGAAGTGGTATTTTTCACTCAACCAACGGGCAAAAGGTGGGTGTCCTAAATTTGGAAGGCAGGGTTTTCATGAAACATCTGGATTGTCCATTCCGTGTGGGAGAAAAGGAGGTTGAATTATTGCGGAAAGAGACCAATATCATTTTTGTCGATTTTCATGCCGAGGCCACTTCAGAGAAAATGGCGATGGGTTGGTTTTTTAATGGGAAAGTGAGTGCTGTATTGGGAACCCATACCCATGTCCAAACGAGTGATGAGAGGATACTGGATGGAGGAACGGCTTACATCACCGATGTCGGGATGACAGGCCCCTTAGACTCTGTCATCGGAATTCGTAAACAGGTGGCCCTGGAGCGTTTATTGACCCAAATCCCATGGAAATTTGATGTGGCCACAGAGGAGATCGAACTCCAAGGGGTGGTGATTGAGGTCGATTCGAAAACAGGGAAATCCGAGAATATCAAAAGGATCAAAGTTCCATTAGATGTGCGGAGTTAGAGGGTATGCAGAGTGCGAAGAATAAAACAGTTTATGATATCTTTGTAGAAAGAGGGTTCATTGAAAAGGTGACTGATGAGGGAAAAGTCCCCGAGATATTAAAAGGGAAGGTGACCTGTTACATTGGCTTTGATCCTACCGCTTCGAGTTTCCATGTAGGGAATTTGGTGCCCATTATGTCACTGGCCCACATGCAGAGGCATGGACATCAGCCGATTGCTTTGGTGGGGGGTGGAACAGGATTGGTCGGAGATCCAAGTGGCAAAGATGAAATGAGACAGATCTTGACTCATGAAGAAATAGCCAAAAATGCTGGAACCCAGAAGAAGCAGTTCTCTCAGTTTTTAGATTTTTCAGAAAATCGAGCCCTTCTTTTGAACAATGCCAATTGGCTGACCAAACTCAATTATATCGAGTTTCTCAGAGACATTGGTGTCCATTTTAGTGTCAATCGCATGTTAGCCACTGAATCGGTAAAGATCCGTTTAGAGACGGGGCTTTCCTTCATCGAATTTAATTATCAACTCCTTCAAGCCTACGATTTCTGGTACCAGTTCAAGCATTACAACTGTCTGATTCAAATGGGAGGGAGTGATCAGTGGGGCAATATTGTCGCGGGGATTGATCTCATCCGTCGTCTCGAAGGAAAACAGGCTTATGGGATTACCTTTCCCTTGATCATGACTGCTGATGGTAGAAAGATGGGGAAGACTGAGAAAGGAGCTGTGTGGTTAGATCCGAATCGCACATCCCCTTACGAATATTACCAATTTTGGATCAATACCGATGATAGAGATGTGGAAAGGTTTTTAGCTCTCTTTACCTTTCTTCCCATGGAGAAGGTAGAGGAATACGGGAAATTAAGAGGGGCTGATATAAGAAAGGCTAAAGAAATTTTAGCTTTGGAAGCAACTAAGATCGTTCATGGAGAAGGGGAAGCCACAAAGGCCAAAAATGCCTCGAGGGCTCTTTTCTCAAAAGAATCAGGAGATGAAGATGCTATTCCGACCAAATATATAGAGAAAGCGAAATTTATCAAGGGAATTCCAGTATTTAAGTTATTTGAAATAACCAGCCTTTGTTCTTCCAGCTCCGAGGCTAGAAGATTGATTGAGCAGGGAGGGGGGTATTTAAATAATAAAAAAGTGAATAAATTCGATGTCCTTATTAAATTGGATGATATTAATGAAAAGGATGAAATTCTATTGAGGGCGGGAAAAAAGAAATTCCACCGGATAAAGATTGTTGAAAAGAGTTGAATTGATTGAATAGGTTATGAATTTACAGCTTCCCAGTCAAAAATTTTAATTTGCGATTTTTCCTCTTGACAAAAAAGAAAATTTAGATTAATTATATTAAGTTGTAGATGAGATGTTCTTTGACAAAAGAATAGGGGTTACTGTTTCTGGGTCTCTATATATTTCTTTAAAGGATCATTTTCAGATATAAACTGGAGAGTTTGATC
>CAZEKS010000031.1:0-11830 GCA_964512795.1 uncultured Syntrophaceae bacterium | reverse complement strand
GGCGGGAGTGGATCGGTCGATCATCGAGAAAGGGGCGGCGATGCTGGGAGTCGGGTTGGATGAACTGATTGAGGATGCAATCAAAGGGATGCAGGAAGTTGCCGAAGCAATAGGACTCAAGGGCAATCCAGGAGCATGATGATAAAGATTGTGGAGGACGAAAATGGCATACGAGCGATATTAACTATTTTGAAAAACTTCATGATGAAGTGATGTGCATCGTTTCCCCGGAGGAGCTCTGTAAGAACCTCAAGCCCTTCTTTGCCAAAATTTAGACGGCGCTATCTGTCCTCCGTAGCAGAAAAAAACTGCATCGGAGGATGTTCTCTGCGCCATGCTCTATGCGGTATCCTGCTTGACATGGCCAACTAATAGATGGATCCGATTCTTTCTTTTATAAAATCATGGATCTTCGAAAAGACCTCAAACCATACCTTGTCATCGGCTCGAATAATCTCTGCACCGATTAGATAATCTCCCCTTGGCTCATCTTGAATACAATATTTAATCTTTCCAGTGAAGGGAATTTCTTTTGTAAGGAATTTAGGCGCCGCAATCAAACACTTAATGGTGGAATGAACCGGCAACCCATATCGACTTTTTATGCTGACCCCCTTGGGGCTAAAATTGAAGAGTTCGACATCCACCAAGTCGCCGGAAACTTTCCTGACGTTGAAGGTGATGTACTTCCTGTATATTTCAGGCATAATATATCTTTCTTCCTTACGTTTCTCCATCACGGATCACCTCAACTCTCTAAAGAACTTGACTGAATCATGCAATCACTCCCTGCCGGCCGCAGGCCCTGAACCTAACATGGCACAGGGCAGGCAAGCGCAATTTCTTTTTAGCCCTCTTTGATCCCTTTCTTCATTCAATTTGCAATCTCTCATTATCTCCCCATCTCCTCATCTTCACTCTTGACTAAATGGGCTAACTTTTTTATGGAGGGTCTAAAGGCTCCGACCCCTGACCGATCTCGCTTACGCCAGATTTTAACGTTAGCTTATCAGGGTTAAACTGCCAGGGCCAAATCGCAGCGAATATCACTTGATTACCATCTTGCCTGTAGAAAAAGGATTGTTCATTCCGCAAACCACCTAAAGCATCGACTAATTCCTGAATCTCTTTCGGCAGATTTGATTCTTTTCCGGATTCCTTGGTGGCGGGGCCTAAATGTTTTTTTAATAAAGAATTAAGCAATTCAAGGTCCTTCTTGTGAAGGACTGCTTCAAGATACTCCAATCCTTGTGAGTTCGGTCTGATTTCCATTTTAAGAGTTTCCTTTATCTCTTCAATCATGTTCATTATTTTTTTCCTTTCATAAGTGGCTTTGTGGTCACCCATAGGTTACCTGTTCAACACCCTACCCACTTTTTAACAAACCCTTTGGCTTGGCTATACCCCACCACTACTCTTTTTTCCTGTGCGATTTTGGGCTCCTTTTAAATCTAAACCACTTTTTGACGCCGGGCATGGCATGACGGATATCGTTAAGCTTCTCCCTTGCAGCCTTTTCACCTTCGTCTATCAGATTCATGGCTTGCGAGAAACTTGACCAATGTAAATCCCCTACCTCCGGGAGGATCACTACATCTGCATCGGCCAACTCATATTGCTTCAGCTTTTCTCCCATAATCTCACTGACCCTAAGATATATGTCTACGACATTCCGAAGTTCATCCGAAGGGATACCCCGGTCTACGACCACGGCAATCACAATGTCTGCCCCTTCCTGTCTCGCCACAGAACTGGGAACACTGCAGATGATGCCTCCGTCTGACAGGAGCCTTTCTCCCTCCTTAAGCGGGGCGATGGCACCTGGGACGGCGCAACTTGCCATCACAGCCTGCCGCAGAGATCCCTTAGAAAAAGTGACCTGCTCGCCACTCACCAAATCAGTGGCCACAGCCCGAAAGGGAATTCGAGTCTCCTCAATCTGAATGTCGGGAACAAAATAATCGATGGTGGACTGGAAATCTTCATTAGAAAGTATGCCTGGTTTGAACATCGCCTGGATCAGATAAAAGCGATTTCTTAAGAAGGTCTGAACCTTCTGAGTCAGACTGATCTCTCCCTTTGCATGAGACGCTTCAAAGGCTTTTATCGCTGAAGATTGAAATTCGGCGCTGTTTAAGTACTCATCCGCCTTCTTTTGCAATTCATCTGAGCTGCTGCCGCTCGCATAAGTTCCACCCACTAACGCCCCGATACTCGATCCCACAATCAGATCAATAAGGATGCCCTCTTTCTCAAGCACCCTTAATACGCCGATATGTGCGAGCCCTCTGGCCCCCCCGCCTCCGAGAGCCAGGCCGACGCGCTTCCTTTTCCAAAACATGATCGCGGCGTCCTCCAAAATCTGTTGGTGCTATTTTACCTCTTATTCCTCAGTAACATCAAGACAATCCTTTTTCTTATTTGTCTCATTTCAATCATTTGAAATACCGGGGAAAATGATGATGGGGAAAGATGATAAGAAGAGCGGATAGGGTCGTACGGAGGAAGAAGGAAACGAAGCAATTTATGTTCTTTACGCTCTACCTCCCCTGCCTACCGCAGGCAGGGGCTGTGCCCGATGGGTAATACTTTTTCCCTTATGCTCTCTGGGCTATGCGGTATCCTGTTCGCAGGGCCAACTTTTTTATGGACGACATCAGTTCACTAATATGATATTCCAAGACCTGACTGATGACCGTTGGTACCCTTCGTTGACCTTTCTGCTTTTTACTCTGTTATGCCCTTGCCTTCTGTCCGTGTCGCTGTCCATTTCCCTGAAATACCCGACGGCCACCCTGTCGTTGAGAAGGTAATGGTATAGGTTCCATTCCCTTTTCCATCCCTCAATTCACCCTTAACTTCGAGGGTAAATGGAGAGTCCTGATATCCAGGGGGGGCGGAAGAATTCGCCGCTGTACCCGTGACGGTGAACAAAAAAGAAGAGCCTGAGATCATCACGCTTCCCGCACTGAAAGGACACGTCACGGAGTCTACATACGTCCACTCTCCGGTAACGCTCACCGTCCCATCTGCTTTCTTAGAGAAAGTCCAAACCCCTTTGCCACTGCCGCGATCAGCAGTCGATTTCCAGCGCTCTGCGGTGATGGTCGAACGGTCATCATTACTGCTGGAGCTGCTCTGCCCATAACCAATAACGAACACACTGAAAACGAGTGTTACGACAGTAACGGTGCCCACCCATAGGTATCGTCTCATGATCTATCCTCCCTTCGATACTCTTTAATTCAAGACCAAATTCCCTCTGCCACTCCAGAGCCCAAAGTGCACGGAGCATAGCGTTAGCCCTCAATCGGCAGGCGTAAAGCGTAAGGGAAAACTCCGAAACAAAAACCGCATAGAACAAAGCGGCTGCCACCGATATCACTCAGCCTTCGGCAGGTAAATATAAGGCTTGGAGCAGAAGGTTTAGGGTTCCTTCTTCTCAATATCTTCAATCGTCTCAAAATCTTCATCATACGAATAGATTTCGCGGAGACCACGATATTTCATAAAGGCAGCATTGTAGGCGTCAATAAAATCAATATTCTTCCTCGCATAAAGGACAAGGGCGTCTGCAAGGACATCTTTATCAGGAATGAATAGATTTTCAGTACCCAGAATCACAGAAACCTTTTCAATGACTTCGGCTTTCGGGACTTTGTAGTATGACAGGAGTGTCCATATCAACTCAGCAATCACCATCCCCGATGTTGAAATGGCTATTTCCCCTTCCAGCGCCTTCTTGAACATCTCCCTGCATCTCTCATATTTCGAAAGATCATCTTTGGTGAGATATCTCAGAAATACATTTGTGTCGACGAATTTATTCTCCATTGATTCAGTCCCTCGTGGCAAGTTTCTTGGCAACTCGTTTTTTAACCTCTTTTCTGACTTTCTTGAAATCGATAGGCTTTTCTCTGTCCGTAATCCTCACGGAGCCACCGATATCAAGGAGATTTCCCTTTAACGGTTGAATGATTGCCTGGTTGCCCTCGACCACGATGATCACCTTCTCGGAAGGTTGCAGGTTTAAGGCCTTCCTGACCTCTTTGGGAATGGTCATCTGACCTTTGGAGGTAAGTACGGAAATAGGCATATTGTCCTCCTTCTCTATTATTCGATACTACTATACAAGAATTCCTACCTTTTTGCAATAATCCTCTTTTTAAAATTTTTCCGACATATCCTATTAAGGGGAAAATTGATGCGGAACGTGTCTTCCATGCCAGGAGGCGACGGCAGGTAAACATAGCATAAACCTTTCATGCTAAGACGTAGGACGCGAGCCCTAAAGAGTACTTTTCCCTGGTTAAGAGTTGAGCGAATTTGGCAAGGGGTGGCAGTTTGTAATATTTTTAGTCTTAACCGCTGAAGAAGTTAACATTTGATTCCAGGTCGCAGAATGCAGAACTGAAGAATCAAGGAGTTGGGGGATTTTAGTGAAACGATTTTTGTTGGACTGGTTTCGGGGGAGGCCAGAGCTTTGCGGAACAGATCAGGCGGGTGCAACGGTGGAATCCGATGTTTACCGGCAGATAGAAGAAAGGCCGAACACGGGGCTTTGTCATGATCCTTTGCCATATGCTCCGCCATGAATAGATTTTCCTCCAGGTTGATCTCATTCCCCAGTGGAGTTGCTCTGGGGTCATGTTTATAGGGAAAAAAGTTACGGAACCGTGATCGTAATCGCCCCAGTTGCGGCTGAAAATCCGGCTCTGGGAGTCCATCTGTGCGTAGAGCGGGGTGTCCGGAAGGGGAGTAAGGATCAGCGTAAAGGCGGTCTCCAGGCGGTTCTCGATGGCGAATTCGGCGATCTGGTCGAAGACCGCCGGGGTATCTTCATCAAATCCGACAATGAATGTACCCATGACACCAATTTCGCGTTCTTGAAGGCGACGGATGCAATCGGCATATTCAGATGTTCGGTTAGGGAACTTATGCACGGAATCAATCGTTGTTTGAGAGAGCGACTCGAAGCCGATGTTCACGCCGATACAGCCTGATTCGGCCATCAGGTCCAGCATGGACTCATCTCGCGTGAGGTTGAAGCTGGCATGGCCATACCACCTGATATCGCAGTCCTTGAAGACCTGCAGCACCGCCAGGGCATGACTGGGATCCGAAACGAAATTGGAATCCATCACATAGAGGAGGCGTCTTTCGATAAAGTAGGGAATGTCAGGGTGCCAGTGTCGTACCAGCCAGGTTTTCCATCGCGCCTGTGGAGGCCTTGGACCGAAGAGGGCCATCAGCTCCTTTCGAATTGCTTCCAGTGGGCGTCCCCTGTACCTTCTCCCGAAAAATTTCTGAACGCCACAAAATGCGCATCCGACTGCACAGCCACGAGTGGTCTCTATGATTTCCCCGGGGTAATAGAATTTTTTGTTAAAAAGGTCACGTTTCATGTCCGGAAGCCGGTCAAGGTCTGTCTCCCGGCCAATATATTTTTTCTTCAGGTCTCCCCCCGTGTAAAATCATCGAGAATCTCTTCCCATATGGCTTCGGCCTCTCCAAGGATCACGGAATCGGCGTGTTCCAGGGCCTCATCCGGCAGAGCCGTCACATGGAATCCGCCCAGTATCACCTTCGTCCCTTCAGACCGCAGACGATCGGCGATGTAATAAACGTTCGGTATATGGTGGGTCAATCCGACAATGAGGGCCAAATGGCAGCCTTCCCCATAAGGGACAGATTCATTGGCCTCGTCAACGAGACGGACGTTGTACCGGTCTGGGGTCAGGGAAGCGATCGTCGCAAGGCCGATGGCAGGATATCCAAGCAGGGGCAAGCGGATGCCAAATGCCTTGTTTCGGGCTCTTGAGCCCGTTGCAGCCGCTATGAGAAACAGGTTGGGATGGTCTATGTTGCTACGGGACAGAATGCCTGATTCTCGCTGGTCGCTGCTACGTTCCCGTCTATCATCGTTATTCTTCAAATGGTCTCTCGGGGCTGACAAGTTGAGAACGCTGAAAACAACTGCTTAATGCAAGTAGTGATATATTGAGGAAAGAATGTCAAGGACAAAACAGTCCAGGGCTGCTCGGCTCGAGGCGACACCTCTAAAATCAGCGTTAGGAGATAGGCGATAGGCGTTAGGTGTTGAGAGACTGAATGCAACA
Organism: uncultured Syntrophaceae bacterium; assembly: GCA_964512795.1. Taxonomy (GTDB): domain Bacteria; phylum Desulfobacterota; class BSN033; order BSN033; family UBA1163; genus UBA1163. Next base: position 5,711 of record CAZEKS010000031.1, on the reverse strand, counting down.
CTTTACCCCTGACGCCTTGCGTTTGACGAATTATAAGCAGGGATCGGGAATTCGAGTGAATTAATGGCGAATCAGAGTCTTATCAATTATAATGCTTAGACTCTTATGCGCTTTGTCCTCTTCGTTGGTATTGTTCAATCGATCCTCTTTTTGGGACACTGGTTTTTATACAGAACCCTGGTGCGCTTTGGGGGGGTGACGAGTCCTGCGAAGCTTTTGACCTTGAAAGTTGTCCTGGCTTTGCTGTCCGTGAGCCTTGTCCTGACCTCCTTCCTTGCCTTTCGTTATTCCAACGTTCTGGTCCGTTGCCTTTACACGACCGCGGCATCCTGGTTAGGGATTTTTTATCTTTTCATTCTCGCATCCATGCTCTGCTGGATCTTCTACGGTCTGGCAAAATTAATTCACTTTCCCCTGGATCAAAAAATATTGATCGAAATTCTGATTGGGTTTGCTCTGGCGGCAAGCCTGTATGCCTTCATCAATGCGGGCATGATTCGCATGACACGAATCAGTATTCAGCTCCCTCATTTGCCGGAGCAATGGAAAGGGAAAACCGCTGTCTGGGTGAGCGATACGCATTTAGGCCAGGTGAGAGGTTACGGGTTTGCTCAACATCTTGCCGCCAAGATAGAGAGCTTGCATCCGGACATTGTTTTTATGGGCGGCGACCTTTATGATGGTCTGGCGGTCGATCTTGATCGGGTGATCGAACCCTTCTCGAGAATCTCCGCTCCATACGACACCTTTTTCATTACCGGAAATCATGAGGAATTTTATGACAACACCCTGTACCTCCAGGCTGTTCGTCGTGCGGGGATAAAGGTTTTATATAACGAGAAGGTTGAACTGGATGGCTTGCAGATTATTGGAGTGGATTACAGGGATTCGAGAAGGGAAGGGGATTTCAGAACGATTTTACAAAGGATGGGAATTGACCCTCAAAAGCCCAGTATTTTGTTGAAACACGCCCCCCTCAATTTGCAAGTCGCCAGGGAACAGCGAATTTCGCTTCAGCTTTCAGGTCATACTCACCAGGGTCAGGTTTTCCTTTTCCGATTGATCACCTCAAAGGTTTACCGAGGTTATGACTACGGACTAAAATGGTTTGGCGACCTCTTAGTTTATACCTCCAGCGGGGCTGGTACCTGGGGGCCGCCGATGCGTCTCGACACAAAACCGGAGATTGTCATTATCAAGTTTATCTGAGATCTTCGAGATAACTCCTCCGTTACAAGGACGGAATGATCGATTCGGCAGGAATGCTTCCAAAGCTTTATAGAGCGGATTTTTGAGAACTTTATGGGCAACATTCGTTATTGCCCGAATCAGCCCTTTGAGGCTCTTTCATCTCACGTGGAATACTGTGAAAGGTAGCCGCTATAAAGCCTTTCCAGCATCCCTGCCGGATCTCAAAAAGCCCCGTAAATGGGGGATGACTACCCGAGATAGATTTCTTATTGACCCTCCGAGCCCATTTTAGTAGACTTCTATTATCTAAACGAATACACTTTTTTACCATCGGGAGACTCCAATATGCTGCCCGATTTCATCCCCCATTTAAGCATTGGTCCTTTTTGCGCGTTGACCGCGAATGCCATCCTCGCCATTCTGTGTTTGGTCATCTCAATCATTTACTACCGTTACTGGCCGCTGTGGAGTCTATTTCTCTTTTATGTTTTCATAACCTTCTCCTTCTTAGGATGGGTTTTCTGGGGACTTCAACGATCACCGGAATCCGTCCTCATCGGGTACAGAATCCTTTACGCCGCATTAGCTCTTTTGCCGGCCACTTGGTTCTGGTTCTTCTTAGAGCTCTTTCATGAAAAGCCAAGCTCGCTCACATGGGTGATGACCGGAATAAGTCTCATGCTCGCTGTTGCCGCCCTTCTGGGTAAAGGACCCTTGTTTTTTGGGCTTCCTCTGGAGCCTGACCCTATCTCTTTCGATTTCTGGAGGCCCCAGTCCAGGCTTCTTAAAGTCCTCATTCAATCTTTCTGTCTGGCGGCTTGCATTTTGTACATCTCACTCATCATCGCAAGACCGGCACGTTTCAAGGAGCGGAAACAGGTTTCAATTCCTGTCATCATCGGGCTGCTGATTTGGCTTTTGGGAGGGCTTCACGATTCGCTGCTTGCCGCAGGAGTAACCTTTTTAACAGAGGAGCGCGTTCTGTGGTTTGCCTCCATCTGGCTCTCGATCTTTTTGACCATTGCCATTGCCCTCCATTTTCGTTCCTTAGAGAAAGCGATTCGCGAGGCAAAGAATATGTTTGAACGGTTTGTTCCTCCCGCTTATCTTCGCCGTATCGCCAGCAAAGGGTTGGGGACGATACGCTTGGGCGAGGCCGATCAACAATGGGTAACGATCCTTTGTTGCGACATCAGAGGTTTTACGGCTTTGTCCGAGCGGTTTACCCCGAGTCAATTGATAGCCTTTGTGAATCGGCTTTACGAGCGAATTACCCGTGTGGTTGATGAAGGACAGGGAGTGATCGATAAATTCCTCGGCGATGCCGTCCTATGTATTTTCGAAGGCATCGACTCGGCCGAAAGGGCTGTGACGTGTGGTGCGAAGATGCTGACTACCGTTGCGTCTTTCAATAGCGAGGAAGGTCGACCCGCAGACCAAACGGTTCGTATCGGCATCGGCCTCCATACCGGCCCGGTCATCCTGGGAACCATCGGCGGGTCTGATCGGATGGATTCTACCGTCTTGGGCCTGACCGTTAACTTGGCCAAACGCCTCGAAGAAGTCACAAGGTCATTGGGCGTCGATATGCTGATTACGGATCAGGTCGCCCATCAGCTTCCAAAGGGACACAGACACCAATTACGGAAACTCGGCGAGGCTTCTCTGAAGGGCTGTTCAGCGCCGGTGTCTATTATCGAAGTATACGATCAAGAACCGCCAGAAGTCCAACATCTCAAGAACCGAATCGAACCGCTCATCGGGGAGGGGATCGAGCTTTTCAAGGCTGGCCGTTTTGAAGCCGCTTTATCAAAATTCGAGATGGCCCAAGACATTTATCCTCAGGATTTACCCCTTCAACTTCTCATCACCTCTGTCAGGGGTGCCTTAGATAAAGGGAAGATGATTAAAGGAACTGCCTTGCTTGATTTCCGATAGATAGTTATTCCGGTCAGTCTTGCTCGGCTTTTTTATCAATATAATTAAAGGAAATGGATAGCGGCTTTTTGGGAGGGATGGCCGATGGCTCAGGTGTAAATTTTTTTAAGGAGCCAGGCCATGTTCTGGCCAAGGGTCTTCATGGTCTGGATGCCTTCCGCATCGTTTTTCACTTCTCCGGGGTTTCGACCGATCCCCATATTCCAGTAACTGGAACCCGGGATCATCATCTGGTTGATTAAGAAAAAATAGTTTATCGAACTGAGGACATGGGTGGAACCCGCGCGACGGACAGCAATAACGCCCGCTCCCACCTTTCGTTTGAACAGGTCTCCGTTGTTTCGAGAGACAATCGTGCTCCGCTCGATGAGGGCCTTCATATTGACCGTCATATCCGAAATATAAGTGGGTGAACCGAGAAGAATTCCCTGGACTTCCTTCATCTTGGCGATATATTCATTGACCCGATCTTTTACCACCGCACATTTCTGATCCTTATTCTCCGCGCATTTGTAGCAGGCGATACAACCGGATAGAGTTTCGCCGGCCAACTGAATCAGCTCTGTCTCGATCCCTTCTTTTTTTAGTTCATCCAGCACCAGATTCAAAAGGATTGCGGTGTTACCATCTTTTCGTGAACTACCGTTGAATGCCACAACCTTCATCTTTTTTTCTCACCCTTTCTTCAGATATTCTATCCCGGCACCAAGAAGACCACGAGGTTAACCGCAGGTGAATGAGTCCTCTGGTTCGGGATGTTCGCACCGAGGGGCTTTTGGAGTGGTACCATTGATTTGCTTAAGGAGCTACATCGGAATGCCAAGAATTCCAAGCCATAGTGACAAAATTTGTCACTTTTTCTTTTTGTTAAGAATATCGGGTTCTTAAAAAGTGTGGGGTTAATAGTAAGTTACAGTAGTTTCCACAACTTGGCATCAAATATGCACAATTTAACACTTCGATGGAAAATAGTTTTTTTATCACAGAGGATGATAAGAATCTATTGTCCTCCTTTCTAAACAAAGATGGGATCGAAAGGCCCACCTCCAAAGGGGAAAAGTCTTCTGTTGGAAAGAATGGACTTTCCCTGCCTATTTATTTTGTTGAACTGTTCAATCGCATTAAAGCCAGTCTCTCCGCGATGCAAGCCTTTGCATTTCTTTCACGAGAAAATTTCAGGGATCGGGAATTAGGAGAGCATTTTTATAGAATTGTTAACGAAGATATCGGAAAGACGATTTCATTGTTAGACTGCTTTAATGATTATATCAATTTCAGCACCCCTATGGTCAAAAGTAATACCGTGAATACCCTTGTGGAGGAAGTGATCAGAAAGCATGAGGGCCAATTTGAAGAGAAAAAAATCAGAATCATTAAAAAACAGTTTGAAAAGGACCTTCCAGAAACGGTTCTCCCCGACGAGCAGTTGAGATATATTTTAGACTCCGTCATTCAATACACCCTCATCTCCATTCCTCCTGAGGGGAGCGTCGGATTTTTAACGAGACAATTCGATATGGAGGCATTAAAGAGTGAGGAAATTGGCCAGTTACAAAGGAATGGAAGGTACCTGGAAATTCTGGTTGTTTCTGCAGGTTATGAGAAGCCGGGTGAAGAGATCGGGATTGTTCCTGGAATGGCAGCCGCTCATCAAGAAGAAGAGGCGGTTGAGTTAATTCTAAAGTTGGCGAAAGAGATTATCGAGAAGAATAAAGGGATGATGAGATATAAAGCGTATGACGATAAACCAATGACCTTTATCTCTCTTATCTTACCCGTCGAAAGAAGAAATATCGTCCGTTATCCTTCTCCAGAGGAGCGTCTTAAAAAAACGATAGTGGGTGAGAAATAAGCCGCAGGAGGATTCATCCTGACCTTTAAATAAATGGCGGAGGACTCGATGGAAGGCCCCAATGATTTTAAGGAAAGAAGGAGGTATCCCCGGTCACTCCTGCATCTGCCCTTTGAGTATCGGGTGAAGGAATTCCCCCGTGCCCATGGAGGGGTGGTGGTTGATGCGAGTGAGGGAGGCTTCTTGATTCATTCTGTCGAGGACATGCCTGTCGGCCAAAAATTGAATATCGCCCTGATGTTTACCAAGGGGTTCGAATTAACGAATCTGGAAGTATTAACCCAAATCGTCAGGAAAGATCTTCGTTCGTATAACGGCTCTAAGGGATATCAATACGGGTTACAAATTATCCAGATGGTAGAGGAAGATCGCCGGAAGCTCAAACAACTTCTCAACGGCTAATTGAATCCGAGCGAGATCCCTGATGCCCCTTCATGTGTGCTCCCACACCAACCCACCTGAAGGATGCCACTTTTCTATTTAAGACAGGATTGAGAAAGTCTGAACCTTGGTCGAAAGCAGAGACCCCTGGAAAAAAAGTGAAGCTCCCCGCCCAAAGGGCGAGGCATTCTGCAGCATTTTCATAAAACCTGAGAGAAAGACCAAAAGAGGAACGATGGCTCTAATCCTTTCCTTCGATCACCGTAGCAATATGCCGCACCATTTGGCGATAAGCATCGAGAAAAATTTCAGGAGAGAGAAAGTAGGAAGGGTTTTCTTCGTAAAAGGA